>DASTPO010000405.1:0-46682 GCA_035762225.1 Candidatus Angelobacter sp. | reverse complement strand
GATGGTCCGCACCGTGCTCGCCGCCGCCGCTTCATTCGCGACCATTCTTGCGCGCAAGAGGTTAGGAATCATGATGGCAGGAATGATCAGAAGGCTGAAAGCGATGCTGACGTATCCCATGATCAGGCCGGCCAGCGCCATTCCTCCTCCACCGACGCGGCCATTGCTCTTCTTGATGTTGGACCGGGAAATATGCCCCAGAATGATCGCTGGTATTCCCGCCAGGAAGCCGAAACAGAGGAGCGAAAGAATTCCCAGAACCAGGCTGGCTGTGGCCTTGCCTTCCGTCTGGGGCGGCTGGTATTGCTGCCCGGGATACTGTTGTCCCTGGTAGGGCTGCCCTTGTGGCGGATACTGTTGCGGTGTTGGCGGTACGTTCAACCACGCTGAACTCGGTTGCGGCGGAGCTGCTGCCGGAGGAGCAGGAACGGCTTGTACCGGAGTAGCACATTGCGGACAGACCTTGGAGTCATCGGGCATGGAAGCACCGCACTTAAAACAGAACATTCTTCTTCCTCACTTTTATTGGGCGTGGATGCGTCGGAAAAAGTACTTCATTTGTTCCCAAAAGGCAATCCCGATGAACCCTGATGCACCTGTCTTGCCAGCCCAGATGAACTGAGGTCTATCTGGAGTGGCGGAGTGCGGCTTCGGCGGCAAAGTAGCCGCACATGCCGTGCACGCCCGGCGCAGGTGGCGTTGATGCAGAACAGAGGTAGATTCCCGGTAATGGTGTGCGATAGAGACTTGCCGTCGGCCTCAGGAAAAGCTGGCTGAGAAATGCCGCGCCGCCGCCGATATCCCCGCCGATAAGGTTGGCATTGTGCTGTTCAAATTCCGCCGGCCCTATGACTGACCGGGCGGCTACACAGTCGCGAAAACCGGGCGCGTAGCGCTCCACCTGATTTTCCAGCGCCTCAGTCACGTTGCCGCGAAACCCGTTCGGCACGTGGCAGTAGGCCCATGCGGTGTGTTTTCCCGCGGGGGCACGCGTCGGATCAAACAAGCTCGGCTGCGTCAGCAGAACAAAAGGACGGTCAGAAACCGTGCCATTAAACGGCGCACGCTCTGACTCGCTGATCTCTTCCAATGACTGCCCCAGATGCACGGTTCCGGCTTGTGCGCACTCGGCAACGTGCCATGGAATCGGCTGGTGCAGCGCCCAGTCAATTTTGTAAGCGCCCACGCCATACTGGTAGCGCTGGAGCTTGCGCCTGTATCCCGTTGGCAGCCGGTCTCCCGCAATGTCTACCAACTGTTTTGGGGTTACATCAAAGAGAGTGGTGCGAACTGAAGGAAGTTGTTCGAGAGACTCCACGCGCCGCCCGGTCAGGACGCGGCCACCCAGTGATTCGAGATATTTGATTAGAGCAGAGGCTAGCTGTTGAGCGCCGCCACGGGCAAACGGCCAGCCCTGGGCGTGTCCGGAGACGGCCAATACCAGCGCCACTGCTGATGTGGTCAGCTTCTCCAGAGGCAGCATGGAATGCGCCGCCAGGCCGGCAAAGAATGCGCGACCGCGCTCCGTAGTGAACCGTCCGCGAGCCACGGCGCTCGCAGAACGAAGCGCGCGCAATCCAAATTTCGCGAACAAAAAAGGATGCCGCGGAATGCCTGGAGGAGAAAACGTATCGCGCAGCAATTCATCGGCGTGCAGGGTCAAGCCTTCAACTAACGTGCTATAGCTCTCTCCATCTACCCCAAGCGTGGCGGCTGTCTCTTTTACTGATTTGTACAGCATGGCGGCCGAGCCATCTGGAAACGGATGGGCCAGACAGGCGCGCGGAAAAACCCACTCCAACCCATACCTCTCCAACGGTAGCGTGCGCAGGTAGGGTGAGCAGGCCGCCATAGCAAAAACTGACGAGCACACATCATGAACGAAGCCGGGCAGGGTCAACTCGGCCGAACGCATGCCTCCGCCGGGGACCTCGGCGGCTTCCAGCACCACCACAGAGCGGCCAGCCTGGGCCATACGGATGGCGGCGGCGAGCCCGTTGGGCCCGGAGCCGACAACAATAGCATCTGTTTTTGGGACGTCGAGTCTGGCTGGCTGTCGCGGCACGCAAAGTCAGGATAAACCAATTGCGTGACAGACGACTCACCGGGCAAGTGATCGACCGGACGGCAATGCTGCCACTACCGTTTCAAGCGTAGCTTTCGCGTGGCTGATTTGCCCTGATGCGTGGCCTGCACCATAACAGCGCCACGAGAAAGGACTTCCTCGCTGATAGGAACGGTCAACTCCACGGCTCCGCTGCGGTCGGCGACGCCCCGGGCGAGTTCTCCTCCGTCTGAGGCGGTCACGCCACGCACTACCAGGTCAGCGCCGTTCGCCGCCTGTCCCGCATCAAGGATCTTGAAGCTTACTCGCATTCCATCGGCGTCAACTCCCGTGGCGATGTTCCATTGCAGTGAAAGCCCTTTGCCGCCTACATCCTGGACTTCCGCTCCGCCGCTCAACACTGCCTGCATCTGACCCTGCTGAATGGCGTCGAGGACCGTCTTATGCTGCACCTTCAGCAACTCGTGGATCGCTTCGGTTGAGAACTCAGGCTGCGAGACCTGTTGTGCGTAGGAAACCGTATGCTTCCCCACGCACTGGCCCTTCACAAAAACCAGCGTTTGCAGCAGCAAGTCAGTTTGCCGGGCCTCGCTCTGGACGTGATACACCACGTCGGCGATTTTTACGTCTGTATTGAAGCCGAAAATTGTCATTGCTGTCCGGTTGAAAAACCCGCCCCCACGCGGGCCCCTAAAGCCATGCCGGCCAGCTTCCGCCAGCCGCTGATTAAAAAACACTAACTCCATTCAAAGTCAAGGCCTTGACACTCCGGCGAATGGAAATTACATTCGAATGTTTGGCAAACCGCAGTCTTCATTCAAGACAGGCCATTGCATGCCGGAGAACAGTTACTTCGCCCATTATATTCCGTTGCTGATCCAGGTGATCGTCGCTATCGCCCTGGCTTCGGTGATGGTCACTCTCTCCCACCTGTTGGGCAAACATAAATGGACGCGCGCCAAGAACACCGCGTACGAATGTGGCATTGCTCCCACCGGGGATGCGCAAGGCGCTTTCAGCGTCAAGTTCTACATGGTCGGAATGCTCTTTATCCTGTTCGACGTCGAAGCCGTCTTTCTCTATCCCTGGGCCGTCATCGCGCGCGATCTCAAGATGTTCGGCTTCTGGGAAATGCTGATCTACATCGGCCTGGTGCTGGTGGGCTTCTTCTATATATGGAAAAAGGGCATCCTCGATTGGAACCGCTCCGAGAGGAGTGCCAGCTGATGCCGCTGACTCCCGCGGTGACTGATCTCGAACAGCTGAAAGGCTGGCCCATTGTCGCGGACCTGCTGGCCTGGAACTCCGGCGCGGTCCAGAAGGCCCGCTTTGATCGCGACGAACTGACCATCTTTATCGCTCGTGAAAACATTCGCGAGGCCTGTGCGCGCCTGAAAGACCAGGGCCTCACCGATTTTCTTTCTGATCTGACCTGCGCTGACTTCTATCCTCGCGAGCCGCGTTTCGAGCTTGCTTATCACCTGCTTTCCATCAAGCGCAAAGAGCGCGTCCGCTTGAAAGTGGTCCTGGATGGCGATGATGCCGTGGTGGAATCCATCATGCCGGTCTGGCCTTCAGCCAACTTCTTTGAGCGCGAGGTCTTTGACCTGTTCGGCATTCGGTTTCTCGGCCATCCTTATCTCCGCCGCATCATGCTGCCGGAAGACTGGGAAGGCCATCCTCTGCGCAAGGATTATCCGGTGGAGGGCTATCGATAGATGGGTCATTTGAACGCCAATCCAGTGATGGACCCGACGCAGGAAAAGACCATGGTCCTGAATATGGGCCCGCAGCACCCGTCCACCCACGGCGTGTTGCGCCTGCTGCTGGAGATCGACGGCGAAACCATTGTCCGCATGATGCCTGACATTGGCTTTCTCCATACCGGCATTGAGAAAACGTGCGAAGCAAAGTTTTACCAACAGGTGGTGCCGCTCACCGATCGCATCGATTACCTCTGCCCCATGGTCAATAACCTCTGCTATGTGATGGCAGTGGAAAAACTTCTTGGCCTGGAGATACCGCCACGCGCGCAGTGGATGCGCGTGATGCTCGCCGAACTCCAGCGCATCAGCTCGCACCTGGTTTGGCTGGGCACGCATGCCATGGACATCGGCGCCATGTCGGTCTTCCTCTATTGCTTCCGCGAGCGAGAAGACCTGCTGCGCATCTACGAGATGGTCAGCGGCCAGCGCATGATGACCTCGTATTTCCGAATCGGCGGACTGGCGCTCGATCCTCCGCTCGGCTTCTTTGAGAAGGTAAAGAAATTCCTCGACCATTTTTCCGAGAAGGTGGACGAATACGAAAACCTGCTGACGGGCAACCGCATCTTCATCGATCGCTTGAAGGGTGTGGCCAAAATCAGTGCGGAAGATGGTCTTGCCATCGGGCTTACCGGCCCCTCGCTGCGCGCCAGCGGCATTGATTTTGATATCCGCCGCGATATGCCGTACTGCGGCTATGAAAACTTCAAGTTCAAGGTCCCGGTCGGAAAAGACGGCGATGTGTGGGCCCGTTACGTCTGCCGCGTGGAAGAGCTGCGCCAGTCACGCGAGATCGCGAAGCAGGCGCTGGAAGGGATGCCCTCGGGCCCCACTAAGGCGGAAGCGCCCAAGGTGATACTGCCCGATCGCGAGAAGATGAAGACGCAGATGGAAGCGCTCATCTATCACTTTAAGATTGTCACCGAAGGCTTTGCGGTGCCTGAGGGCGAGGTCTACCAGGCGATTGAATCGCCGCGCGGCGAAATGGGTTATTACGTGGTGAGCGACGGAACCGCTAAGCCGATGCGTGTCCACATGCGCTCCCCCTCGTATGCCAACCTTCAAGCTTTACCTCAGATGTGCGAAGGCCGGCTGATTGCGGATGTGGTAGCCGCCATCGGAAGCATTGACATCGTGCTGGGAGAGATCGACAGGTGATGGCGATAAGCGAAAAACTCGACTCTTTCTTCACCGAGAAAATGAAGGAGTACCCGACCAAGCGCGGGTTCCTGGTGCCCATGCTGCTGTACACGCAGGACGAGCTGGGCTACCTCAGCGATGAAGCCATCGCGCATCTGGCAAAGAAAACCGAGTTGACCGAACTGGAAGTCCGCAACGTGATCAGCTACTACTCCCTGCTGCATACCAAGCCGATGGGCAAATATCATGTCCAGGTCTGCACCAACATCAGCTGCATGCTGCGCGGCGGCGAAGAGATCCTGGAACACTGCAAGAACAGGCTTGGCATCGGCCACAAGCAAACCACCCCGGACGGGACCTTTTCCCTTGAGGAAGTGGAGTGCATCGGCGGATGCAGTTGGGCTCCGGCTGTCCAGGTGAATTACGATTTCCATGAAAACTTGACCAATGCCAAGATGGACGCTGTGCTGGAGCAGTACAAAAAGAAGCGGTAGCGATCAACAAGAAATGGCAGAACTAACCTCCCATCCCGACGAGATAAAAGTTGTCTCGCAGCGCTTTGGCAAGGGCGCGGCCGACATTGAGCAATACTTGAAGCTCGATGGCTATAAAGCTGTCCGCAAAGCGCTCACCATGTCGCCCGACGAGATTATCAACGAGGTCAAGATTTCCAATCTTCGCGGACGCGGAGGCGCGGGCTTCCCCACCGGCATGAAGTGGAGCTTTGTCCCCAAGGAATCCGCCAAGGCCAAGTACATTCTTGTAAATGGCGACGAGAGCGAGCCCGGAACCTGCAAAGACCGCCCGATCCTGGAGCATGATCCGCACTCCGTGATTGAGGGCGTGATCATTGCTGGCCTGGCTGTGGGCGCCAAGATTGGCTTTGTCTATATCCGCGGCGAATACCGTTACCTGGTCGATATCATGCGCAAGGCCATCGCCGATGCGTATGCCAAGGGCTTCCTGGGCAAGAACATTTTCGGAAGCGGTAAGGATTTTGACGTTCGCTGGCACACCGGCGCCGGCGCTTATGAGGTTGGTGAGGAATCCGCGCTGATGGAATCGCTGGAAGGCAAGCGCGGCATCCCGCGCATCCGTCCGCCTTTCCCTGCTGTTGTGGGACTGTGGGGCGGCCCCACGGTTATCAACAATGTGGAAACCCTGGCTTCGGTCCCGCACATCATTCTGTCCGGCGGGCAGAAGTTTGCCGATTACGGCCCGCCCAAGAATGGCGGCACGCGTCTTTTCTGCCTGAGCGGCCACATCAACAAGCCGGGCGTCTACGAACTGCCGTTGGGCTATCCGCTGAAGAAGATGATTTACGACGTTGGCGGCGGCATCCCCAACGGACGCAAGCTTAAAGCCGTGGTTCCGGGCGGTTCATCCACGTTCGTCCTCACCGCCGAAGAAGCCGAACAGATGAACATGGACTTTGATTCTTTCGGCAAGCGCGGCGAGTTCCTTGGCTCCGGCGGCGTGGTGATCCTGGACGACCAGACCTGCATGGTCAAGTTCGCGCTGCGCGTGATGAAGTTTTACCAGCACGAAAGCTGCGGTTGGTGTATTCCCTGCCGCGAAGGCACAGACTGGCTCAAGAAGACGCTGACCCGCTTCCACAATGGCGGCGGCCTGCGCAAAGACATCGACAACATCAGGTACCTGGCGCAGAACATGCTTGGCCGGACGTTTTGTCCGCTGGGTGATGCCGCAGCCATTCCCACCATGTCGATCGTGGACAAATGGCGCAGCGAGTTTGAAGCCCATCTGGAAGGCCGTCCGTGCCCGTTTGATCCCGCAGCAAAAATCACCGAGTTGCCGGTAGTGGGGGCGCACTAATGAGTGCCATGCACAATCCGATTACGGCAGGCGCGAATCCCGATCGGGAATTCCTGGTCTCCCTTCTGCGCGAGAGCCGGGAAAGATTTCTCTCGAGCTTTGCCGGCGTCTCTGACGAGCAAAGCCGCCGGCACCCTTCGCCGGATTGCTGGTCAGTGCTGGATACGGTGGAGCACCTGACTTCGGCGGAAGGAATCATGCTGAAGTTGATCACTACCACGCGCAGGCCGCGGGCGGCGGACGCCCCAAATCGCGAACAGGCGTTTTTGACCATGGTGGGTGATCGCAGCCGCAAGATGCAGACACCGGAAGGCGGCAAGCCCCGTGGACGCTTCGCCAACCTCGACGAAGCGGCTGCACGGTTCAAGGCGTCAAGGGACAGCGTGATCGAGTTTGTGCAACAAAGCACGGAAGACCTGCGAGCCACTGAAGTAACGCACCCTCATCCCGCGGCGGGAAATGTGAGCACGCATGAGATGCTGATCATCATGGCAAAACATGCCGAGAGGCATGCGGCGCAGATCCAGGAGATCAGAAGTACGTTAGGGCTGAATTCCGGGAAGGCCGCAAAGAGCACTTTCTGAACCAGATCTGAAATGAAAAGCAATTCTAGGACACATGGCTGAAGTTAAGAACGTAACCATCACCGTTGACGGCAAACAGGTTACCGCACCTGCGGGCACCCTGCTGATTGAAGCGTGTAAGGCCGTGGGTATTGAAGTCCCCTCGTTCTGCTACTATCCCGGGCTCTCGCTGCAGGCCGCCTGCCGCATGTGCCTGGTGCGGATTGAGAAGATGCCGAAGCTGCAGACCGCCTGCACGGTGCCGATTACAGATGGCATGGTCGTCGCCACGGACACCGATGAGGTGCGCCAGGCGCGCAAGTCGATGATCGAGCTTTTGCTCGGCAACCATCCGCTGGACTGCCCGGTCTGCGACGCCGGGGGCGAATGCGAACTCCAGGACATGACGTTCAAGTATGGCGCGGCCGAATCGCGCTATATGGAAGGCAAGCTCCATAAGGAAGAGCAACAGTGGTCTCCGGTGGTCTTTTTTGACCGCCCCCGCTGCATCCTGTGCTATCGCTGCGTTCGTGTCTGCGGTGAAGCCATGGATGTTTCCGCGCTCGGCGTGCAATTGCGCGGCTCCAGTTCCGTGATCGCTCCCAATGAAGGCGATCATCTTAACTGCGAAGAATGCGGCATGTGCATCGACATCTGCCCGGTCGGCGCGCTCACCTCCGGCGCATACCGCTACAAGACCCGTCCGTGGGAAATGAAGCACGTGGGCACCATCTGTACGCATTGCGGCGATGGCTGTAAAACCACGCTGGGCGTTCGCCGGTCTGATACCGGCATGGATATTGTTCGCGGCGACAATCGCGACAAAAGCGGCATCAACGGCGATTTCCTCTGCATCAAGGGCCGTTACGCGTTTGATTTCTTCGATCATAAAGACCGGCTGCGCACCCCTCTCTTGCGCAAGGACGGCAAGCTCACGCCCACCACCTGGGAAGAGGCCATTGAGCACGTGGGCCAGCGGCTGCGCGAGATCCGCGATACCAAAGGTGGAAAAGCGATTGGCGTCATTGGCTCCAACCGTTGCACCAACGAAGAAAATTATCTTCTACAAAAATTTGCCCGCACCATTCTCGGCACAAACAATATTGATCACCAGCGCACCACAGATTTCGCCGGCTTCGCCCGCGCGGTCGCCGGGAAAGAAAACGTCACCGCCAGCATGCGTGACGTGGCCACCGCACCGGCTATTCTGCTGATCGGCAACGATCCCACGGAGCGGCACCCCTTGCTGGCATGGAACATCCGCAACAATGTGCGCCTGAACCAGGCCAGGTTATACGTGGTGAATTCGCAGCCGATCAAGCTGCGCCGCCAGGCCACGCAGTTTGTCCAGGTGCCTGCTGGCAGCGAAGGCAAGCTGGTAGCGTTCCTGAATGGCGATGACGCGGCGGCCGGCGCTCTGACTGGCGCCAAGGCGTCCAACGACGCGTTGAAGCGGCTTCGCGATGACCTGAAAGCGCAAAGGAATGCTGTAATCATCTTTGGATCGGAAATCCAGGGTGCTGACATTTCAGCCCTGGTTAAGTTCGGCTCGGCTTCCGGGGCAAAATTCATCTGCCTGGGCGATTATGCAAACTCGCGCGGCGCAGCCGATATGGGCCTCTATCCGGACTTGTTGCCGGGATATGTTGGGCTTGACGCTGGACAGAAGTTTGCTACTGAGTGGGGATCATTGCCCTCGGCCAAAGGTCTGACATTAGCGGAGATGAAACAGGCGGTGAAGCAGCGCGAGTTGGATGCGCTCATCGTGGTTGGCCCGGACGCGCCGGACGATCTCGGCATGGAACTTATTGAAGCCGCCGATACCTTCGTCGTCACCCTGGAACTCTTTCATGAGGGAACGGCGAATGAGGCGCAACCGCCCAGCCGCCGTAATTGGGCTGACGTTGTTTTGCCGGTCGCATCCGCCTATGAAAAAGCCGGCACTTTCACCAACACGTGCGGCGACTTGCAGTTGCTGAAAAAGGCGGGCGATATCACCGGCATCAAGAGCGATTTTGAAGTCATTGTACGGATTGCGGAGCGCATGAATGCCGAGGTTGGCAAGCTGGTGCCGTTCGGCACCGGCGTTCGCGCCGATATGGGCCAAACCCGGGGAGCGCAATCGGGCGAAGCCGACCGCCACTCCGTCTGGCTTACCGCCAACAACCTAGAGCCGCGCATGAGCCCCTTTGATCCCTACGCCATGCTGGACGAGATCCAGCGGCTGGTTCCGGGCTACGATATTTCGCGCATGGGTCTGCTTGCCGGAAACGAGCAGCATGTCTCCGCCGCCGAGCGCAGCAGCACCGGATCGAGTGGCGGGCTGGTACAGATTGTCCCAGCCAACGATTCTCTGTTTACTTCCGGCGCGCTGGGGCGTTATTCGCGAGTGTTAAATGATGTCATTGAAAATCACCGCGCGCAGCCCGCGGAAAAAGAAGTGATGGCGGACTGAAGCAACTAGCATCCGTGCATTGATCGATTTGGCGTAAAGAAGGAAGCAACGTGCCGCGCTGTAAGCCGGCGGCCGTATAGGAATTGTGGACCTGACAACTTTCATCATCGTTGCTGTCATTAAAATCGCGCTGGTGGTCTTCATCATGCTCACGGGTGTGGCCTACACCACATGGCTCGAGCGCAAGCTGATAGGCCGCATCCAGAACCGTTGGGGACCAACCCGCGTGGGCCCATTCGGTTTGCTTCAGCCGCTGGCCGATGGAATCAAATTCATCCTGAAAGAAGACATGGTGCCGGATAATGTCCACCGGGGCCTGTTTATTCTTGCGCCCATGCTGGCGCTGGCCATGTCATTGATCTCGATTGCGGTCATACCCTTTGGCAAGACCATCACGCTGTTCGGCCGCACAACGGCGCTCCAGATCAGCGGCGTCACGCACGCCGGCGGCGGCATCAGTGACATCAATATTGGCTTGCTGATCATCCTGGGCGTCACCTCCATTGGCGTTTACGGGGTTGCTCTGGCCGGATGGTCGTCCAACAGCAAATATTCCCTGCTCGGCTCCCTGCGTGCCAGCGCCCAGATGATCAGTTACGAACTTGCGCTGGGATTGTCGCTGGTCGGCATTTTGCTGCTGTCCGGCAGCCTGAGCCTGCGCGAGATCGTAAACAGCCAGAGTGGAACGTGGTTCCTGGGCGGACATGACACCCATGTGCCGCATTGGTTCATCATTCCCCAGATCGTCGGCTTCTTCATTTATCTGCTGGCGGCGTTTGCTGAGACCAACCGCATCCCGTTCGATCTGCCGGAAGCCGAGACCGAACTTGTTGCCGGCTACCACACGGAATACAGCTCGATGAAGTTCGCCATGTTCTTCATGGCGGAATACGTGAACATGTTCACCGTCGCCTGCCTGGCCAGCCTTCTGTTCTTTGGTGGGTGGCATGGCCCCACCTTTTCTTTCCTGCCGGAGATCGCCCAGGCGCTCCTGCCGGTGTTGTGGTTTGCGCTCAAAGTTTTCTTCTTCATCTTTTTATATATATGGATTCGCGGCACTCTGCCGCGCTTCCGCTATGACCAGCTCATGGCTTTCGGATGGAAATTTCTTCTGCCGCTGGCCATTGCCAACATTATTGTCACCAGCCTGATCGTGGCGTGGGGGGCATAACGGATGGTGCATCAGATTCTCTTCATCGTGTTTGGACTAATCTGCGTGGCGGGCGCGGTTAACCTGCTGATCCAGAAGCATCCCATCAACAGCGCACTCTCGCTGGTGGTGGTGATGGCGTCGCTGGCATTGATCTACCTCTTGCTGGGCGCGGAATTTGTGGCCGCCATCCAGATCATTGTTTACGCCGGCGCCATCATGGTCCTGTTCGTTTTTGTGATCATGCTGCTGAACGCCGGATCGGAAGAGCACACCACCGGAAGCCGCATGGCGCTGATGGTGGGCGTGCCCGGCATCATCATTCTGGGCGGCACCGTAGCGTGGATGCTGGTAAGAGGCAGCGCGGGCCTGGGCGGCGTCACCATCGGCGCAACCGATTTTGGCGAGACCCATCAGATCGCGCGCCTGCTCTTCAAGGACTTTCTTTTGCCCTTTGAAGTCACGTCAGTCCTGATCCTCATCGCCATAATGGGCGCGGTGGTTCTGGGAAAGAGGGAGGGCTGATGGTTCCGCTTTCCTGGTATCTCATCCTCAGTGCCGTGCTTTTTTCCCTGGGCGTGTTCGGCTTCCTGCTGAAGCGCAACATCATCACGATTTTCATGTCGATTGAGCTGATGCTGAACGCCGTGAACCTGAGCTTTGTGGCCTTCGCCAATTACTGGAACATGCACCCCAGGGTGCTGGCTGACGGGCAGGCAATTGTTCCGCTCAGCGGCCATGTCTTCGTGTTTTTTGTGATGGTGGTGGCGGCTGCGGAAGCCGCGGTTGGATTGGCCATCATCATTTCGGTTTTCCGTACCCGTGAGACCCTGAACGTTGATCGCGTAAACCTGCTGAAATTATGACCAAGAACCTGAACCTGTGGGTGATACCGCTGCTGCCGCTGGCAGGCGCCGCCATAAACGGCCTGCTGGGCCGTCGTTTCAAGAACTCGATGGTCAGCGCCGTTGCCCTGCTCTTTACCGCTCTTTCCTTTGGCTGGGCAGCGTGGGCGGTCTATAGCCTGTGGCCGGGCGGCCCGGCTCCGTATATCGAAACTCTCTTTCCCTGGATCACCGCCGGCAAGTTCTCCGCCCCGTTTGGATTCTATCTTGACCAGCTTTCCATGATCATGGTGCTGGTGGTCACCGGCGTCGGGTTCCTGATCCATATTTATTCAGTCGGTTACATGGCACATGAAGGTGGCTATTACAGGTTTTTTGCCTACCTGAACCTCTTCATGTTCTTCATGCTCACGCTCGTGCTCGCCAACAACTACCTGCTGATGTTTGTGGGCTGGGAAGGCGTGGGACTTGCCTCGTATTTGCTGATTGGCTTCTTCTTTCTCAAGGACTCCGCCGCGAACGCCGGGAAAAAAGCTTTCATTGTCAACCGCATCGGTGACTTTGCTTTCCTGATCGGGATGTTCTTGATCATCCAGCACATTGGCACCCTCAACTTCGGCGGCGAGACCGGAGTCTTTGCTCAGATCTCGCATTATTCCAAGGAAGCCGGCTGGGGATGGATCACCATCACCGCGCTCTGCCTGATGTTCGGCGCCACCGGCAAATCAGCACAGATTCCGCTCTATGTCTGGCTGCCCGATGCCATGGAAGGCCCAACGCCAGTCTCGGCCCTGATTCACGCTGCGACCATGGTCACGGCAGGCATTTACATGATCGCGCGCTCACATGCCATCTTCAATCTCGCGCCGCATGCGCTGGAGATTGTGGCGATCATCGGCTGCCTCACCGCAATCTTCGCCGCCACCATGGGCCTTACCCAGACCGACATCAAACGCGTGCTGGCTTATTCCACCGTCTCGCAGCTCGGATACATGTTCCTGGCCTGCGGTGCGGCCGCTTATGCAGCGGGCATCTTCCATCTGATGACGCACGCGTTCTTCAAGGCGCTGCTCTTCCTGGGCGCGGGTTCGGTGATTCACGCCGTGGGCGGGGAGCAGGACATGCGCCGCATGGGCGGTCTGCGGAACAAGATCCCCGTTACGTTCTGGGTGATGACCATCGCCACCATCGCCATTGCCGGCTTCCCTCCGTTCGCCGGGTTCTTCAGCAAGGATGAGATTCTGGGCGCCGTCTTTCATAGCCCGTACGGCGGCCCGGTGATCTGGGCGGTAGGTGTGATCACCGCGGGACTCACGTCGTTCTATATGTTCCGCCTCTGGTTCATGACGTTCTTTGGCGAATACAAGCCCGACGCCGAGCTTGGAGATTCGCAAGCCATCGCTCCCGTACACGCTGCTCCGGTACACGCCGCGGATTCGCACGGCCATGACGACGGCCAGGTACACGGCGGTGTGCATGAATCGCCCTGGATCATGCTGGCGCCCCTGGTGATCCTGGCTGCTCTTTCCGTGGTTGGCGGCTGGGTGGGAATACCCAAGTTCATGGGCGGCCATAACGAAATTGAACATTTCCTGGCGCCCGTGATGGAATCCGGCACGGCTGGGGCTAGTGAAGTGGCAGCAAGTGCTGAGCACGACCGCCCGGCAACATATACAGGTGAATCGGCAGCCGAGAATTCAGGCGAGGAGTGGCTCCTCGCTGGGACCTCAGTGCTGGCCGCCGCGCTCGGCCTCTTTTTTGCCTGGCTGCTTTATTACAAAAGGCGCGAACTGCCGAATCGCATCACCGCAAAGATGCACGGCATCTACACCATGGTCCTGCACAAGTACTACGTCGATGAAGGCTATGGCGCGATCTTCGTCAAGCCCCTCCTCTCCCTCTCTACGCTCGTTCTCTGGAAGGGCGTGGACCAGGGCGTAATCGACGGGCTGGTGAATGGCGCGGGGACGGCTTCCAGCGGCGTAGGCGATGAGCTTCGCCGGATGCAATCCGGCAACATACGTTCTTATGCCGCCTGGGTAGCGATCGGCGGCGCTGCCGTTGTGGCTTACATGGTTTGGCTGGGGGTGAGCCGGTGAGCGATTCCATGATTCTTACGCTCGTCACCTTCGTCCCTGCCGTGGGCGCTCTGGGGTTGATGCTAATGCCGCGCAATGATCGCGCGCTGCGCTGGGCCGCGCTCATCATCTCGCTGCTCACCTTTGCCCTGTCGCTGTATCTACCACTGCATTTTGACCACAGCAGCGCGCAGCCATTCCAGTTTGAACAGAATGTCAACTGGATCGGCCAGACCATCCATTACCACCTCGGCGCGGACGGCATTTCCATGTGGCTGGTGTTGCTCACCACCTTGCTCGTTCCGGTGAGCGTACTGGTTTCCTGGAAGTCGATTCATGACCGGGTAAAGGAATTCTTTGTTCTGCTGCTGCTGCTGGAAATGGCGATGATCGGCGTCTTTTTGGCGCTGGACATGTTCCTGTTTTACGTTTTCTGGGAAGCCACGCTCATCCCGATGGCGCTCCTGATCGG
This sequence comes from Candidatus Angelobacter sp., assembly GCA_035762225.1. GTDB lineage: Bacteria > Acidobacteriota > Terriglobia > Terriglobales > Acidobacteriaceae > Angelobacter. Next base: position 32,312 of record DASTPO010000405.1, on the reverse strand, counting down.
CATGTACGGCCATGACCGGCGCATTTATGCCGCGGTCAAATTCTTCCTCTACACCATGGTTGCGTCCGTGTTCATGCTGGCCGCCATCATCTGGCTCTATACGCACAATCCTGCGCATAACTTTGAATACCTGGCGTTTCGTGACGTGATTGCGCATGGCGGCTTCTCATCCGGCGCGCTGCAATGGCTCTTCCTGGGCTTCTTTATCGCCTTTGCCGTGAAAGTCCCGCTCTTTCCGCTGCATACATGGCTGCCGGATGCGCACGTGGAAGCGCCCACTGCCGGGTCCGTCCTTTTGGCCGGCGTCCTGCTCAAAATGGGCACCTACGGCCTGTTGCGCTTCTGCGTCGGCATGTTCCCTGACCAGTCAGCTTACAACTCCACCTGGATCAATATTCTTGCGGTGATTGGCATCATTTACGGCGCGCTGGTGGCGCTGGTCCAGCCGAATTTGAAGAAGCTGATTGCTTATTCCTCGGTCAGCCACCTGGGCTTCGTAGTGCTGGGCATCTTCAGCCTCACGACCATCGGCACAGATGGAGCGGTGTACCAGATGCTGAACCACGGCATCTCCACCGGCACCTTGTTCATGGTGGCGGGTATGCTCTACGAGCGAAAACATACCTACGACTTCCGCGAATACGGCGGGCTGGCAACTCCCATGCCGGTGTATGCCACGTTCTTCCTGCTCGCCGTGCTCTCGTCGGTGGGGCTGCCGCTGATGAACGGCTTTGTCGGCGAATTTCTGGTCCTGAGCGGGACCTTCCAGAGCACGATGCCGCACAGCATGCTGTTCGCGATCCTGGGCACCAGCGGCGTAATCTGGGGAGCTTGCTATCTCCTGTGGATGTACCAGAAGGTTTTCTTTGGCCCCATACACCACGCGGAAAATAAATCTTTGCGCGATATCGACGGGCGCGAGCGTCTATCGCTGGTGCCTCTGGTAGTCCTGGCGCTGGTGATGGGCGTTGCTTCGCCGTACTGGATGAGAAGCATTGAACCTGCGGTCGTCAGCACTATTCCTCACGCCAGCGCGAACGCCCGCATTTTGCCCGTCGGGAATGACAACATGCAGCATTCTGCCGGCGCGCAGGCAGTGGTTCTATCGAACGCGACTGCCGAAAATCAAAAAGCCAAAGACTCTGCGGGTGGACAGAAATAGATGAACCCGATTCACACAGTAGACTACATTCGCATTCTGCCTGAACTGGTGCTCACCGCTTTCGGCATCATCGTGATGATGGCGGACCCGCTGCTGAAGCCGGGCGCCAGCCGCAAGGGGCTGGGGCTGATTTCACTGGTGGGTACCGTTGCGGCCATTGCCGCCGTGTTCTGCCAGATTGCCTGGATGCATCGCGACGCCACCTTCAGCCAGCCAGGGTGGTTTGGCATGGTGCGCGTCGATAGCTTCGCCATTTTCTTTCACCTGCTGATTCCGGCCATTGCCGGTGTATGCATTCTGGCCTCGCTCGAATATCTTGATGCCCAGAACATTCAAAGCGGTGAATACTACGCGCTGATTTTGTTTGGCACCGTGGGTATGGTGCTGATGTCATCGGCTATCGAACTGGTCCTGATTTTCATCGCGCTGGAAATTTCATCGATCTCAACCTACATTCTTGCCTGCTATCGCAGGCGCACCGCCAGCAGCACGGAATCGGCCATCAAATATTTTCTTCTGGGATCATTTGCTACGGCGTTCTTTCTGTATGGCGTCGCTCTGATGTTCGGCGCGACCGGTTCCACCAGCATTCCAGCGATTAAAGCGGCGCTGACGAACGACCATCCTGGCCTGCTAGCGGTGGCCGCCACCGCGCTGATGATTGTGGGCCTCGGCTTCAAAGTTGCCTCCGCCCCATTCCACATATGGACGCCCGACGTTTATGAGGGCGCGCCCGCGCCCATTGTGGCGCTGATGTCGACCGGACCCAAGGCGGCGGCGTTTGCCGTGCTGCTGCGCGTGCTTTTCGCCACGCAGCCGACCGACTGGTTCTGGCTGATCTGGGTCTCCGCTGCGCTCTCCATGACTCTGGGAAATTTTGGCGCGCTGATGCAGAACAACGTAAAGCGCCTGCTGGCGTATTCCTCGATTGCGCACGCCGGATATTTGCTGGTGGCCTTTGCCGCAGCCAACGAAACCGGCCTCTCTGCGGCAATTTTCTATACCGCCGCCTACGCCGCCATGAATGTAGGCGCGTTCGCTGTGGTCAGCCACGTGGCCGCGGGCGGCGAACGCTACGTGAGCATTGATGACTATGCGGGCATGGGACGGCGTTCCCCCCTCCTGGCGTTCACTCTCACCATCTTCATGCTGTCGCTGATCGGCATCCCTGCCACCGTGGGCTTTCTGGGGAAATTTTATGTTTTCCGGGCAGCGCTATCAGTCTCAGCTCATCCCAACGCCATGGTTGGACTCACAGTGATCGGTCTGGTCAACAGCGCGGTGGCTTCTTACTACTACCTGCGGCTGATCGTGGTGATGTATATGCGTGAGCCGGTTTCCACGGAGCCGTTGCCGCCAGTTTCCGGCAGCATGCGGCTGGCTTTGGTGCTGGCGGCGATCGCAACCATTTATCTCGGAGTGATACCGCATCGGGTGGCCAACAGCTCTGAAGCCGGAGCCCGCGACCTGGAGCCCATTGTGAACTCTGCGCCCACCGCGGTAACCGTGACCATTCCAGCACCGGCTACTCCGGCGAAATAGTTACATCTTTCCGCGCGAAGACCACGGCGGCTGCGAGCCAGAAAAGCGCCGCCTGAAGCAAAGCCGTGCCGGCGATCATCCAGATGTCTGGGCCAGCGGGCTGCAACTGAAATCTCATCAGCCAGCGAAACATGGAAGCCACGGGAAAAAGACCCCAAAGCGGGCGCCACGCCTGCCTTTCCAGGGCGATCGGCAGAAACAGTACGACGGAGGTCGCGGCCATAGATAGAAACGGGTGAAGGAATGCAGAAAAGAACAGGCCCGTGGCTGCCGAGGCGACGCAACAGCAGAACAAAGCAATTATGATCTCGGCCAGGCCATCGACGGGAACGCCTCCCTGGCGGCAGACCCACGCGGCAATGGCGCCCACCAGCAGGCAGAACAAAGCAGAAATCATGGTGCATCCGCACAACAAGCCGCCGATGTACTGCCATCGATAAATGCCTTTGGACAGCACAGCCAGCACTCGCCGGGTTTTGCGCTCCATCTGAAGCGCGGGAATCGCCACCACTGTGCCCAGAAAGATGGCGTAAGCGGCGTGCCAGCGCAAAAAGAACAGCACCTCTGACCGTTGGGCATGTGCTCCGAATACCCCGCCGATTCCGAGCATGTACGCGGTCATAATCGCCAGGGGAATCCATTGCGAGCGGAGATAGTTGGCGCCGAGCAGAAAGATAGAGCGCATTTTTACGGCCGCGCCTGGTACAACGAGAGCGAAGTGCCTTCGACGACGGCAAGTGTCCCCGCGTTGAGCGAATAATGCACTCTTGTGGCGTGCAGCGGGACAGAGATGAGATCCTTGCCGGTCTTGATGTCGTACACGTCAATACGCAACGGACGGGTCATGGCGATGGGGACGTTGACGGCGTTGTCCATCTTGGTAAAGTGCCGCTCCGCCTGAACCGCCAGATTGCCCTCGCTGCTTTTTACCGAGCCGACAAATTCCTTTGCTGCGCTCTTCAATGAAAAAACCTTTTGCCCATTCTGCGGGAACACGTAAAGATCGCCGCAACCATAAGTGACAAACAGGTGCTCGTCGACGGCCCGAGCCAGGTAGGCGCAAGGCTGCATGGGTGAATACCATGCAAACAGCAACGGCGACCAGTTGCCATCAAAATCAAGCAGGCCATAAGAAGAGTGTTCGGCGGCAGGCGATGGTTGTGAACTCACCAGCTTATGTTCGCCCGCCGACCATGAGGCAATGAACCAGGGCACGGTGAATTTCTTGACCACGTTCAGCGTGGCCTCGTCCAACAGCTGCACATCAGCGCCGGCCTGCTGCACGGCCGAGGTGGGTGATATGGCGGCACGCTTGAGGATCTGGTTGTGGACCAGGATTACTTCAGCACCCGATGGAGAGACGCCGATCTGCCAGTCCTCTTCTTTCACCCGACGATTCAGAGGCAATCCGATGGACGCAATCCGCTCAAAGCCGGCCGAATACAGATAGAGAATGTCACCAGTGCGGACAATGAATCTTCCCTGCCGTGTGGCCAGAACTTCAGAGGAATCGGCATTCGTGGTAAGGCGCAGGCTCTTTATCTCGTGCCCGTCATGCGTGCTCAGGATCCGGGCGTCGAGAACAAAATTTCCGCCACCGCCGCTCGCGTCGCGGGGTGAGAGTTCAACCAGGGTTCGCGAGCGGTTTACCTGGTAAACCAGCAGCTCGTCGGGTGAAAGAAAGACAACGTTCTCTTGCAGCGTCCAGCGAAACGTGACGGGCCGGTCGAATCCCTGGAAGCCGAACTTCTGGTTGAGATCAACCTTCCATGCCGGAACAACCACTTTGCTTTGGGCATGGCCGAGGCAAACCATGCTGAGCAGCAGCAGCAATTTTGCCAACACTTTCATTGCCGTTCACCGCTGTCGTCGGGTTCGGAGTGGCCGCCGCCGTTCTGGCCGGCCAGCTCCACAAACAGGTCTTCTAATGTGCGGCGGATGGGATTAACGGCGATCACTTCGCCGCCGGCGAGCCATATCTTCTCCAGCGTGCGGCGCTGGTTCAGGGCCGGCACCGTGATCCTGATAAAACCGTTTTGCTTTGAGCCTTCAAACATCAGAGCGTCAATTCCTTTCGCGGTAATCACAAAGCGGTCCTGGGTCTCCAGCAGCTCGGCCACAGTTCCCACGCGCACCACCCGCCCGCGGATCACGATCGCCAGCCGGTCGCATATCTGCTCCACCTCAGAGAGCAGGTGCGAGCTGAGGAAGATGGTTTTGCCCGCCTCCCTGGCGCGCAGCAGGATTTCGCGCACGCGCAGGCGGCCCAGCGGATCAAGCGCGGAGGCCGGTTCATCCAGGATCAGCAGGTCAGGATCGTTCACCAGCGCCTGGGCCAGGCCAACGCGTTGCAGCATGCCGCGTGAGAATTTGCCGGCGTTGCGCGCAGCCACTTCGGTCAACTCAAATTCCTTCAGCATCTCCGCTGTGCGCTCGCGCAACTGTGGATCGCGCATGCCATTCAGTGCGCCGTAAAAGCGGACCAGACTCAACGCGGGACGGTGATATAGGGCGACGTTCTCAGCCAGAAAGCCGACGCGCCGTCGCGTTGGTGCATGGCCAAAGTTGTGGCCCAGCATCTGGCCGCGGCCGCTGGAAGGAAACATCAGTCCAATGGCCACATGAATGGCCGTGGTTTTGCCCGCTCCGTTGGGACCGAGAAAGCCGAAAATCTCTCCCGGCTCCACGCGCAGGGAAAAACCGCGCAGCGCGGTGACCCACTGGCTCCTGAAAAAGCCGCGGTACTGCTTGCTGACATCATTGAACTCTAGCGCCGGAACGCTGGACATGGGTGAATCAAGGATAACCGAAATAACTGCTGGACAAAAAGAAAGCCCGGCCAGAAGGCCGGGCCCTGACAAAAAATGGCTTTATTTGATCTTCCCAATCAACTGGAAGGCGATCACCAGCGCATACAGCGCCAATGACTCGATAAGCGCCAAACCGAGCAACAGGAAGATGAAAATTCCCGGACGCGCTCCAGGATTGCGCGCCATAGCTTCCACTGCTGAAGCGGTAGCTTTCCCCTGTCCCAGGCCGCAGAGGCCGCCGGCAATGCCGATGGCTGCTCCCGCGCCCAGCGGGATGGCCCAATAGAATGACGTGTTGCTCGCAGCTTCTCCGCCTTGAGCGTATGCCGGCATGGCCACGAACAGGACGATGACCATCGCCAGAAAGATGAACGCTGTCTTCTTGCTCATACGAACTGCCTCCTATGAAGTTTGCTTCCAGTGGGTGGTTGGCGTCCATCCTTGGGGGATGGGGCCCTCACGCTGAAAACTGTGGTTCAGTCTAGTGCTCTTCGGCTACCACGCCTGAAAGATAGATCGTGGTCAGCAGAACAAAAATATATGCCTGTAAGAATGATACGCCAACGTGCAGTAGCAGGAAGATGACCGGAATTCCAATTGGGACCAAAGTGAAAAACGCTGCTGTCACCATGTCCCCGGCGAAAATATTGGCGTAAAGACGAATGGTGAGAGACATAACCCGGGCCAAAGTACTGATGATCTCTATAGGGAAAATGATCCACGCCATCCACCATACGGGCCCCGCGAAATGCAGCAGGAATTTTAGCGGCCCCTGCTTCCTGATGCCATGCAGGTTGTAATAGAAAAACGCTACCAGGGCGCAGCCGAAGGGTACGGCCGGGCTCACCGTGGGAGATTCCAGAGTGGGCAACAGTCCCACCAGGTTCATTAGCAGGATGAACAAGAACAGCGACGCCAGAAACGGAGTGAACTTCTCACTGTGGTGCCCAATGATTTCCTCACTCTGGTTGGTGATGAACTCATGGAGCGTTTCGGCAAGATGCTGACTGCCGCCCGGGTTTTCCACCGAAAGCCTGGAGCGTACCCACAAAAAAACTAGGAGCAGAAACACGATCACCAGGACCTCGACAGCAGCCGCGTTGTTGATCGGCGCGGACGGATCAGCAGGGTGAAAAGCGGGAGGCAGCGCCTGGAGAATGGCGTTCACAGGGCCGGCAAAGAGCCGGTTCAAGAGCGCAGTAATCCACAATTGTTCCATTTTTGTTTCAGTTATCCAGGAAAATTAAAATCCCCGCCGAAGCCCGCCATAAAGTGCGTAAATCGCTTCAAACAGGACCGCCCCTACCGGCAGTGAGAGACCAGCACAAAGGCCTTTCAAACTCATTCCAGAACTCTTGAATATAGCATATGACACAAGAGCGATCAAAAGGTAACGCAGAACAAATCGGAAAATCACTCCAGCCGGCGACCGGCGTTCCCCCGCCCCCGTCACGGCATCGGCCAGGGAGACCAGTATCCGTTTTAGCCAGTAAAAATTCAGCAGAGAAACCAACCCGCCTACAATGAAGCTCAGCCCCATGCCTCGGCCAAATCTCACCCACAAGACGGGCGCTCCCGCGGCTAGCAGGGCAAGCATCACCAGGAAAAGACGCCGAACCGCTTTCGCGGAAAAAGCCTGCGCCTCCGGGTCGACAGCCGCCGCTTGAGTATTCACCCTTTGAAATCCTCGGAGAGGGCTGAGCGGATAAAGTAGATAAAGCCTGCTATGGTCCCCACGATCAGGCCACTCAGGGCAAATGAATGAGAGCCACGCCAGTGATCTATTCCGGCGCCGATCATCCAGCCTACGAGCGTTGCCGCGGGGATGGTAATTCCGAGCTGAATGTACTTTTCCGCTGCTACCCATTGCTTTTTAGGGGTTGGTGAATCTTCAGGCATCCTTCCATTGTGCTGCGGCAGCGAAGAGTTTGCAATGTTCCGGACGCAGCGCGCATCTTCCATGCTTGGCTATAATCAAATATTGACCTATGTCGCAGACGGCACTACATTCCTGGCTGGCTTCAGAACAGGCGCAAATGGGCACGTATAACGGTGTGGAGACGGCCCTGAGCTTTGGCTCGCCTGCCGGCGAACTGGCGGCCCTGCGCCAGGGCTGCGGCGTCTTCGCGGTGGCGTGGCGTTCGCTCATTGCCGTGACGGGCAAAGACCGTGTCCGCTGGCTGCACAACATGGTGACCAACAACGTGCGCGACCTGGCGGTCAACCGCGGCAATTACAATTTCGTGCTGAATGCACAAGGGCGCATTCTGGGCGACATGTGCATCTTCAACCGAGGCGAATCCTTTTTGCTGGAAACCGACACCTCCCAGGTGGAGACTCTGGTGAATGCCATGAAGCGCTTCATCATCATGGATAAGGTCGAGCTGACGCCTGCCGCCGGGCTGACCGCGCTAGGCGTTTGCGGACCAGAGGCCGCGAAGACGCTGGCAACCGCCGGAGTCGACATATCTGGTATGGCTGCGATGGAGACACGCGAGATTTCGGTGGCGGGTCATTCCGTTACGGTGATCGCAGGGCCCGAGAGCAAGCCGGGCTGGTACGAGATCTGGCTGGGGCTTTCAACCCCCGATCAGCCAATCAATGGGCCTGACGACAGCTCAAGCCACGCGCAAGAGATCTGGGCGAAGCTGATTGGCGCTGGCGCCCTGCCGGTGGGCTCTGAGGCGCTGGAGACGTGGCGCATCCTGCGGGGCATACCACAATACGGCCAGGACATACGCAACAGCGATCTGCCACAGGAGACCTGTCAGACTACAGCTCTGAACTTTACCAAGGGCTGCTATATCGGGCAGGAGATAGTCGAGCGCATCCGCTCGCGCGGCCACGTACATCGGCAGTTCAGCGGATTTGAATTTCCCGCCGGCGTACCCGAACCGGCAAAGGGTGAGCCAGACCGGAAAGCCATGGCGGAAATCACGAGCGTGGCGCGCGTGCCGGCTGCTGAAGGAACAAAGAACATCGGGTTGGGCTATGTTCGGCGCGAAGTTTTGGCCGCGGGCCCGGAAGTAGACCTGAACGGCCTGACCATCAGGGTCGTAGAATTACCATTTGAAATCTAACTATATTGAGGAATTGAATGGCTGAGAAGAAATCAGAATTTGTGGTAACCGACCGCCGGCGTTTTGGCAGTGAAGGCGAGGTTCGTCCTGAAGCGGTAGTGGAGGAAGAGAAGCCGGTTGCTCCGGCTCCCCCTAAACAAAGCGTGCCGCCGCCCGCAGCGGAAACCTCGCCGAAGCCGCCCACTGCGCAGCCGCCGGTGAGCCAGGCGCCCCAGTCTTCCTCGGCTGCCGTAGAGCCGGGCGACCAGGAAGAAGAAGCAGCGCCGCCCCCCACGGCAGAAGAGCAGCACGAGCAGCATGAGGCTTATAAGGCGTCGGGGAAGAGGATTGATGAAATGATCGCCGCCTCGGGCAAAAACACCCAGGGTCCGCTGGAGATGAATTTCGAGCGCGTGGTGGAATCGTTCTACATGAGCGCGCTGATCCAGATGGGCGCGATCCGGCAGGAAGGCGAACAGCCTCGCATTGATATCATCGGCGCGCGGCAGACCATCGATTCCCTCACCATCCTTCAGGAAAAGACCAAGGGCAACCTGAGCGATCGGGAAAAGACGCTGTTACAGAATGTGCTGTTTGAGTTGCGGATGGCCTGGATCGAGATCACCAACGCCGTGGCCCACTCCGCTGTGAAGCCCGGAGCCGTGCCTCCGCCCGAGATGAAATGAAAGCGGTCCTGACCGTATTGGGAAGCGGAACGTCCATGGGCGTTCCCACCATCGGATGCGATTGCCGGGTATGTACGTCCTCTGACCCGCACGACCATCGGCTGCGCCCGTCCGTGCTGGTGGAGTATGCCGGCCGCACTGTGCTGATTGACACCACGCCGGATTTTCGCCAGCAGGCGATCCGCGAGAAGATCACCAGGCTGGACGCAATCCTGTACACGCACGCCCATGCAGACCACATTCTTGGACTGGATGACGTGCGGCCGCTGAGCTTCCGCCGCGAAGGCAAAATCCCTCTTTACGCGCATGACGCCACCGCCGCCAGCATGGAGGGCATCTTCCGCTATATTTTTCAGTCAGACTACAAGTTCGGTGGCATTGCGCGGGTGGAGATGAATCGCTTCAACGGGTCCATTGATCTTTTTGGCGCGCGGTTTGAGCCAGTGCGGATCGTCCACGGCGAGGCTGATATCCACGGCTTCCGTTTCGGATCGGCCGCCTACCTCACCGACTTCAGCGCGATCCCGCCCGAATCTAAAGAGAAGCTGCGCGGGCTGGACATTCTCTTTCTGGATGCGCTACGCCATCGTCCACACCCTACTCACTCTACGGTGGCCAATTCACTGGGTCTAGTGGAAGAGTTGCGTCCGCGCCGCGCCTTCTTCACCCATATCTCGCATGATCTGCCGCATGAGGAAACCAACCAGAATCTGCCGGAGCATGTGCGCCTGGCGCATGACGGCCTGAAACTGGAGTTCGAAATCGCATGAAGATATTTCGAGCGCTGGCGGAAATTCCAGCGGATTTCGGTCCCACGATTGTGAGCGTGGGCAATTTTGACGGCATCCACTGCGGGCATCAGCACGTTTTGCATGAGATGGTCCGGCGCGCGCGCGATACCGGAAGCAAGGCTGCGGTAGTCACGTTTGAGCCGCATCCGTTGCGCATTCTTCGCCCGGACGCCATGCCGCGGCTGATTACACCGCTGGCCAAAAAAGAAGAGTTGCTGGCGCAGACGGGACTGGATGCCCTGCTGGAGGTTCCCTTCACTCGTGATTTCTCCATGATGACAGCGGAAGAATTTGCGCGCGATATTCTTGCCAGCAAGCTGCGGGCGCGCGAGGTTCATGAAGGAGATAATTTTCATTTCGGCCATGGGGCACAAGGCAACAGCGCCAGCCTGAAGGATCTGGGAAAAGATTTTGGCTTCGACGTGCATGTTTACCAGGTCATGATGGTGCGCGGCATTCCGGTCTCAAGCACCCAGGTGCGAGCGCTGCTGGCCGCCGGCAAAGTCGGCATGGCCCGCCGCCTGCTGGGCAGAAATTTCAGCATTACCGGCTCCCCAGGACGTGGCCGCGGCTACGGCCACAAATACACCGTACCCACTATCAATCTGAGCCGTTATGACGATCTGGTCCCGGCCAACGGCGTTTACCTGACGCGCACCCGCGTGGACGACGAGACGTTTAACTCAGTGACGAACGTGGGCTTGCGTCCGACCTTCGGCGACGAATCTTTTGCCATTGAGACTCACCTGCTGGATTTCCATCCGATTGACGTGACTGCGCAGACAGAGGTGGAGATTTCATTCTTGAAATGGCGGCGGCCAGAGATCAAGTTTCCGTCGATTGAAGCACTGAAGGCGCAGATTGGTGAGGATGTAAAAAGGGCGCAGAGATACTTCGCATTATTAGCGAAGATCCCGGCCACCGCGGAGGCGCGGAGCGCTCTCAACGGAAAAGAGCAAGTTACCCGCAGGCACAGAGAACGGTAGAGGTGCTTCGTTAACCTGCACGATGGATTTGATAGAATGCGTCGCCAATGGCCTCCACCACGCTAACCATCTCCCAGGTCTCATCCGCGCAGAAGCGCACACTCGTGGCTGCGGCGCTGGGCTGGGGGTTGGACGGCTTCGACGTTCTGCTTTACAGCAATATTCAAGTCCACGTCATGGCAGCGCTGGGGATCCACTCCAAAGCCATGGCTGGGCTGCCCAACGCCTTCATGCTGCTGGCGTCCGGGATCGGCGGTATCCTTTTCGGTTTTATCGCTGACCGTGTCGGGCGCACCAGGGCACTGATGCTGAGCATTCTTACGTATTCTCTGTGCTCTCTGGGCTCAGGACTCTCAACCTCAATTGTGATGCTGGTCTTTTTTCGCTTTGTGCTGGGGCTGGGAATGGGCGGCGAATGGAACACCGGCGCAACCCTGGTGGCGGAGACCTGGCCCGCAAATCTGCGCGCACGCGCCATTGCCATTGTTCAGAGCGCGTGGGCGTGGGGCCTGGCCGCGGCCGCGGTAACAGCGTGGCTTGTGCTGGATAAGCTCCACCAGAACTGGCGGATGGTCTTCTTCGTTGGGGTGTTGCCGGCTCTGGTAACGCTATGGATCAGGAAAAGCGTTCCTGAATCTGAGATGTGGCAGAAGCATCGCGATCAGGCCACCGTCAAAGCGCCTTTTTCAGAAGTATTCTCACCCGCGCTGCGGAAGAACACGATTTTTCTCTTGCTGCTGAATATCTTTGGACTGTTCGCCTGGTGGGGCCTGTTCAGTTGGATGCCGCCTTACCTGACCTTGCCGGTGGAGAAAGGCGGACGGGGCTTTGGGCTGATGAACACCACCACTTTGCTGGTCACATTGAATCTGGTTGGCATGTTTCCCGGATATCTTTGCTATGGCTGGGTGGCGGACAAGCTTGGACGCAGGCTCTCTCTAATCATTTACACCTTGAGCGCTGCCGCATTGATTCCGTTATATGCCGCGGCGCGCGCGCAGTGGATCATCCTGGTGCTGGGCGCGCTGGTTGGTTTCTTCGGCACAGGATTTTTTGCCGGGTCGGGAATCATCGGTAGCGAACTCTTCCCTACCCGAATTCGCGCCCGCGCCCTCGGCTTCACCTACAACGGCGCTCGAGCGCTAAGCTGTGCTGCTCCGTATACGATTGGAGCCATGGGAGACAAATACGGGTTGAGCGCTGCTTTTCTGCTGTGCGCCGCGGCGTTTGTACTCACAGCGATCTTGGCTGCTCAGTTGCCGGAAACGCGGGGCAAACTATTAGAGTAGAGGCGTGCCTCACAAGATCGAGGGAGCCATAAATAAACGCCATCGGCTTTAGACGAGTTCGTGCGCATTCGCTGGAACAGCGTTCTTTTTCGGCCGACGGTTCGCCTGCAGTATTTTTTTGCGCAGACGCAGCGACTTGGGCGTGACCTCGACCAGCTCGTCGTCCGCCACAAACTCAATTGCCTGCTCCAGCGTCAGGTTCTTGAAAGGGACCAGGCGGATAGCTTCGTCGGCGGTGGAAGCGCGCATGTTGGTCAGTTTCTTTTCGCGCACGGCGTTGACGTCAAGATCGACTTCGCGGGCATTTTCTCCAACGATCATCCCCTCATAAAGCTCCACACCTGCGCCAACAAACAACACGCCGCGCTCCTGAAGGCTCCATAGCGCGTATGCGGTGGAGGGCCCGTTGCGGTCAGAGACCAGCGCGCCGGTCATGCGATGAGGAATTTCACCCAGCCATTCGGTGTAGCCGTCAAACAACGAATTGAGAATACAGGTGCCGCGCGTGTCGGTGAGCATCTCAGAGCGCAGCCCAATCATGCCGCGGCTGGGAATGGTAAATTCCAGACGCACGCGCCCCGATCCGTGGTTATGCATCTTGAGCATCTGGCCTTTGCGCGCGCCCAGCTTCTCGATTACTACTCCGATGAAAGCTTCCGGAATATCGACCATCAATTTTTCCTGCGGCTCCATCAGCTTGCCGTCAATGCGCTTGGTTACGATCTCCGGCTTGCCCACCGCAAGTTCATAGCCTTCACGGCGCATGGTTTCAATCAGGATGGAGAGCTGCAATTCGCCGCGGCCCAGGACTTTGAACGAATCGGTTGCGCCCACATCTTCAACGCGCAGCGATACGTTGGTGAGCAATTCTTTTTGCAGGCGGTCACGCAGGTTGCGCGAGGTAACATAACTTCCTTCCCTGCCGGAGAAGGGAGATGTGTTCACGGAAAACTGCATGGCGATGGTGGGCTCGTCAATGACGATGTGCGGGAGAGGCGCCGGGTTTTCAACCTCGGTGATGGTCTCGCCAATTCCGATGCCTTCAACGCCGGCGATGGCGACAATATCGCCGAGCTCAGTCTGCTCAATATCCACGCGCTTGAGACCGCTGAACGAGAATAACTTGGTGATCTTCCATTTCTGCAAGGAACCATCAAGCTTGGCGATACCCGCTTCCTGCCCATTGCGCAAGGTTCCGTTGAACACGCGCGCAATCGCCAGGCGGCCAAGATAGTCGCTGTAGTCGAGGTTCGCCACCAGAATCTGCAACGGGCTCGCGGCATCGCCCGCGGGCGGAGGCGTATTGGCCAGAATGGCGTCAAACAGCGGCCGCAGATTCTCGCCGGGAACGTCGGGGTTCGTGGTGGCAGTGCCGGCCTTGGCGTTGGTATAAAGTACGGGGAAATCAAGCTGGTCTTCGCGCGCGTCAAGATCGATAAAGAGATCGTAGAGCTCATTCAGAACTTCCTGCGCCCGCGCGTCAGGCCGATCGATTTTATTGATCACCACCACCGGCGGCAGACCGGCTTCAAGCGCCTTACTCAGAACATAGCGCGTCTGCGGCAACGGGCCTTCGCTGGCGTCCACCAGCAGCATGACGCCGTCCACCATCTTCAACGCGCGTTCCACCTCGCCGCCGAAATCGCTGTGGCCGGGTGTGTCCACAATGTTGATTTTCACGTCGTGATACAGGATCGCGGTATTTTTGGCGAGAATGGTGATCCCGCGCTCCCGCTCCAGATCGTTGGAGTCCATCACCCGCTCGACCACATGTTCATTGGCGCGGAAAGCGCCGCTCTGACGCAGCATGGCGTCCACCAGCGTGGTTTTACCGTGATCAACGTGCGCGATAATGGCGATATTGCGAATCCTGGAATTCAAACTCTTTGGCTCACTTCTTTTCGGGAGAATGGTGTAGCTTCTATTTTATCTGGAAATCGCCCCCTGTGCCGGATCTCCACCTCGATCCAAGAAAAAACGGACGGCGCACTGGCTGCCGTCCGCTCCGTAGATTTGCCGAAAAATCTAGTGGCCCAACGGCCGGTCGATCTTGATCCGGTCATCCACTCCCACAATCGTATTTTCCTTGATGGTCTTATAACCGTCTTTCTCGATGGTGATATCGTAGTTTCCGGGTTCCACCTGGACCTCAACCGGCGTGGTCTTTTGCAGTGGCGTTCCGTTGATGGTTACCTGCGCGCCTTTGGGCTCGGTCTTGATCTCGATTCGCGCCATCCCGTTGGGCGATCCATTCCCACCGAACACCTTGCCCATGCCGCCGTTCACCAGCCTGATATTGTCAGTGCGGCCCGCAGCCATCAGGCTGGGCGCATAATTCACTGATTGTCCCGCCACCAGTTTTACGTCAGTGGTAGCTTCAAGAAATCCGGCTTTCTTCAACACCACATTTTGCGTTCCCGGCTCGACTAGAAATTCAATCGGCGTGACTCTGCCGGTATCCTTGCCGTTGATGAAAACTTCCGCGCCTGCCGGCGTGCCCGCGATGGTCAGAAAACCCTTCACCGCGGTCATGCGCACATCCAGGGGCGTGCGCGCTCCGGAACTAACCTGAATGCTGCGCGTTTCTGGCGCAAATCCAGGCATGTTAAATGTCACCTTATATGTTCCCGGCTTCAAGCCAGTAATGGTCTGCGGCGTCTTGTATTGCTGGCCTGCGCGGCCCTCAATCTCCGCTGTCGCTCCCATTGGCACCGACGAAACCGTTAACTGCCCTTCACTCGCTGCCGGCGGTGCTACCGGAGCTGCAGGCGCGCTGCGCGTCCATCTGCTGGGACGCGACGCTGCCGTGCGGCTTCTCGGAGCCTCTACCTGGTCGCTGGGAGCTGCGGCCTCATGCGTGAATGGCGCCGGCGTGTTTGCGGGCGAACTCACGGCTGGTTGCGGCGCCGCACTCTCAGTGGGAACAGGCGCTGGGTGGCCTTTGAAAATCATCGCCAGTCCTACAATCAACAACAATCCGCCTACCACTCCCCCCACCAGCTTCCAGTGGTTGGCCGTGCGCACCGGCACTCGCGATCCTGTTGACGCTGCAGGAACACGCGTTGTACCCGCCGCGGGCGTTCTCATTACCTGGCTCGCCGACGGCGAAGGCATCGCTTTGAATGACTGGCTCGCGTTGGGCGAGGGCGCTGCCTTGAATGACTGGCTGGCTGAAGGCCCAGGCGTCGGCGTCACTTTGAACGATTGGCTGGCATTCGGTCCGGGCCCGCCCTGGTACGCAGGCCTTGATCCTGTTGCATTGGCGCGCGCCGCCGGTTCGGCTTTGGCCGCTTCTTCCAGAGCCGCAAAAAATTCCTGACCGCTCTTGTGCCGCTCCGCCGGATTCTTGGACAGCGCCTTCATCACCACGTTGGAAATTGCTTCCGGCACCCGCGGATGCGCCATCTGCAACGGATGCGGATTCACGTCCGTAATGCCGCGATCCACCTCGCCCAGGTGCTTGCCATGGAACGGGCTGCGCGCGGTGTAAAGCTCGTAGATGATAGTAGCGGCATTGAAAATATTGGCCGCCCGGTCCACCGGCCGGTTCTTTACCTGCTCGGGAGAGAGAAACGGCTCGTTCTCCAGCTTCTTCGCCGGCGTCTGCGTGAGCAGGTTCTTATCGCGCAGCAGGCCAAAATCCAGCACCTTCAGCGTACCGTCCGAAAGCACTTTGATGTTGCATGGGTTCAGAAAATTGTGGAAGACGCCTTTGGCGTGGGCAAAGTCGAGCGCCGCGCAAAGCTGTTTGGCCAGTTGCAGCACTTCGCCCATCTCGGGCTGCCGCTTGGACATCAGCTCGCGCAGCGTCTGGCCTTCAATAAATTCGGCTGTCATGAAGACGGTGAAATCTTTGTAACCGCAGGTGTAAAGCCTGGCGATGTTGGGATGGTCCAGCGCGCTGGCGTGCTTGGCTTCCGTCAGGATCTTCTTCAACAACTCGTTGACGTCATCCAACCATTCAGGGACCTCAAACTTGCGCAGCACCACGGAACGGTTCTGTTGCGGACTCCTGGCCTGATGCACCACGCCAACGCTTCCCCGGGGCAGCTCTTTTACTAGTTCGAGACGGTCTGTCCGGGGCGCCGATGTAGCGCCAGCTGAGGCATGCTCATGGGCGGTTGCGGCCGGGGCGGTCATGGTTGGGGTTCCCCCGCCTGCAGCCGTTCCCGCGGGAGAATGATCCGGCTCAGTAGAACTCGGGGTGGCGCTGTCGGTAATGGTGGTAGCTTCGTTTTCTTGCATCATGGCGCACCTGTGCAAGGCTGGGAGGAGGTCACCCCGAATGTTACCCCAAAGTCCCCCATGAACCGCCCATGAGAACACTGTTCCACGGTTACCAAGGTAATTGGCGGGTTCCAGGATGGGAGGCTCTCGTTTCCCTCATTTAGACCCGGAAACCCATACCCTTCAATCGCCCGCCCTAGGCACCAAGGGCGGAGTCGCGATGCCCACAGAAATCTGGAAGGAGGTACGGCCCTTAGATGACCGGCGCACCTTCGCTACCTGCTGGGAGCAGATTCGACCTGGGGTTCAAAGGCACCCCGGGACCTCTCAAGAAGGTAGAGCGCCAGGATTGCCACGATATTCACTCCCCATACAAAGCTCTCAATCTCGGAGGAAATCCGAAATTTGATCGCTGATCCCAATTCGAATTGGAAGCCTACGGTCGAAGAAGTCTCCCGCATCCAGGCCAGGCACAACGTCAGCCCGGTATAGAACTGATAGGCGAAACCGGGAAAGCTCAGGTCCGGGATTTGCGCCAACAGCAAAATCTGCGCCCATCGATATGCCCGGCGCTTCTTTTGCCACAGCTCGGTTCCGGTCCACACGCACAATCCGAATGCAAGGACAATACAGCCAATCACCGCCAACGCACTATTGGAGCTTCCTTCCCTGATGACCTTGATCGCCGCCCAAATCCCGATGGCAACTCCGGCAACTCCCCCTACCAACAGCAGCAACGCAACCGCTTTCAGGCTGGCTTCGGCGTTCCTTCTATTCATTTTCATTAGTGGCTGCCTTCGATCTTGAATTTCCGGCCAAAGAACTCCGCTCCCGCACGATACCCAAGCACCCAGCTCCGCCACAGCAGCAGGTCGTGTATCTCGTCGGGGAAGATGAGTTGCTCCAGTTCCACGTTTTGCCGGCGCAGACGCTGCACCAGGTCTGTGGTTTGGGAGAACGGAACGGTGCGATCATCGTCGCCGTGGATGAACAGCACCGGCGACCTCCAACCCGCAACCGATGCCACCGGCGACGAATCGAACGCCAGCTTGGCTGCATCTTTGGCGTCGGGAGCGTCCGCGGCCCGGCCGGCCAGAAACGCTGACCAGTCATGCACGCCATGAAAGTCCACGCCCGCGGCAAAAATATCGGAGTTGCGCGCCAGCGCCATCGCCGTCAGGAATCCGCCGTACGAGCCGCCCCAGATGCCAATGCGTTTGCCATCGACATAATGCAGTCCCTGCAGATATCTGGCCCCAGCCAGCACGTCTTTGTATTCCGCCGCGCCACGCCACCCGGCGTTAGCCGGCTCGCGAAATGCCCGGCCATACATGATGCCCAGCCGGTAGTTCACTGAGAGCACCACGTACCCGAGGCTCGCCAGGTATTGATTTTCGGCGTACGCGTTGTGGTAGTAGTACATCGGGTGGAACCCCGGCATCATCTGCCGCGACGGGCCGCCGTGGACGAAGATGATTGCCGGCGCAGGTGGGGCCGGCGCGGCCGCGCTGCGAGTCTTCGGCACAAAAAGCTGGCCATGGATTTCCATGCCATCTTCACTTCTGAACGTGACGGTCTGCGGCTCCACCAGTTGATCAACCGAGGGGAAGTCTTTCGGCAACGCCTGCCCGGCAATCATGTGGCGCACGGATGACGTGCCTGTTCCGGTCTTGAATTCAAGACGGTAAGGCATGGCCGGAGAGGTCGCGGTCGAACCGAAACTGACAATTGTTTTGCCGTCGGCCAGCATCAGCGGATTCCATTCGATGGTCTTGCCCCAGCTGACATAGAAACGCCAGCCGGGCATTCTTGAAGTCTCCGCGGGATCAACCGACTTCAGCAGTATCTCCGCAATATGGCGGCGCTCGATATCGCCGGCGTTGGATGAAAACAGCAGCGTGGCGTTGTCCGGCGCAAGCGTGACGTCTTCCACGTCATAGTCGCCGGGCGTGAGCAGCGCCGTTTTGCCGGTATCGGCATAAAGCAGATAAAGATGGTTGCGGCCATCCTGCTCCGAACAGAAAACGATCCTGCCATCCGCGCCAAACTTCAGCGACTCCGCCGCAAACGGTGGCAGTGAATCGTTCGTCGCGTTGCCGCTATGCCACAGCTCGCGTCCCATGATGTGTTCCACCGGCCCGGCCGCGCGCAGGCTGGCCACGTTGGGCGGCAAAGTCGTCTCAACCGTCGCAACCCAAATTGCCCACGGACGAGCCCGCACCGGTATCAGCGGCAGGTGGTTCTCAGCGCCCGGCGTACGGATAAACGCAATTTGCTTCCCGTCAGGCGACCAGCGGGGCGCAAAATCTCTGTCGACGCTGGGGGAAACATATCGCACCTTCTGCGCCACGCCATCGGCGGTCAGGTCAAAAATGGCGATGAACGCATGATCTTTGCGGCTCGAGGTAAAAGCGATATGCCGTCCATCCGGCGACCATTGCGGTTCGCTCTCTTCCCCACGCAACTCGCTGAACTGCCGTGCCGGTTTGTCGCCGGCCACGGGCGCGATCCACAAATGATGCCGCGCGCCCACCCACACAGCCCATTGCCCATCGGGCGAGAGCTGTATGTCGGCGCAGTCTTCTTCACTACAACCCATATCTCCGATAAAGCGCAGCTTGCCTGAATCCACCTCGACGGCCCACACCTGCTGTTTCGGCTCCTTGACCTCGTTGGCCGGATTCGCCACATGCCCTTCTCCGCTCACCTCAGATCCGCGGGCATACACGGCGGTCTTGCCGTCCGGCGTGAGCTTCACGGCGAAAATGTCCTGGCCGTCATCGCCCTGGTAATGCGTGATCTGCCGGCCAGCGAAATCCGGCGCGTCCGCAACCCACACGTTGCGCTCACCCTTGCTGTCAAACACCCAGGCAATGCGGTTCGCCTTGCCGGCTGCAGTCAACGCGGTGGGAAACGGCGAACTCATCACCTGTTCCAGCGTGAAGCTGCGCTCCGCGATCGGACCTTGTGCTGGAGCAGAGGAAGCGTTTTGCGCAATGGCCGAGGAAGCAAAAAAGGTTGCAAAAATGACGAGAGAGAAAAGTGGAAGGCGCTTCATACGCCCGACATCATAGCAGCGGGAAGGCGTTCAGGGATTTCTAGCGCGGCTTTTCCACGTAGGCGCTCACCAGGGCGGCGCAACCTTCCACAAATTGCTGATCTTCGCTGCCGAAGGTATTCACGAAGTAGCTATTGATATCGATTTCCGCATACAGTTTCTTATTCACAAATACCGGTGTCACAATCTCGGATTTCACCAGCTCCGAGCCCGCGCGATAAGACGGATCGTCCGCCACGTTGTTCAGGACCACCGTCTTTCCGCCGGTGGCTGCCGCGCCGGAGAGCCCTTTATCCAGTGACACGCGCTCATGCGGATCAAAACTGCCCACATGCGGGCCCAGCACAAGTGTGCGTGCATCAGCTTTGTCGACCACGTAGAAGCCCACCCAGTTATACCGGGTCATGGTGAGGTGCAGCCGTTGCGCTATATGGTCCATCAGCGCCTCAACCGTGCGCGCAGATTGCGCAAAATATCCAAACTCCTTGAGCAGGTCCGTATGCTTTGACATCTTCTCTTATGCCACGAGCTTCGCTGTTTTTATGACGCGCCGCAACCCGCACGACAATGTCTTCTTCCGTTCATTGATTTGTTGACAAGTCAGCCGGCACATCCGGCGCCACTTCTCTCCTCGTGCCGGAACTATCGTTTTCTCTCCATGAACTTGCCTACCAGCACGGCAATTCCCTCGGCGAACGTCTGCTCCGCCTTGGTGAACGTGTTGGTGAAGTAGCTCTCAATATCCAGCTCCGCCACCAGTTCATTCTTCGCCAGAATCGGGACCACCATGTTCGCCTTCACAATTTCCGATCCGCTGAGATACCGCGGATCCTTGGCAACGTCATTCACCACCACGGTCTGCCGCGTGGTGGCCGCGGCGCCGCACAGGCCTTTGTTGATCGGGATTCGCTGGTTGGGGCTGAAGCTCCCCACATAGGGCCCGACCACCAGCATGCCGGGATCGGCCTTGTCGACCAGGTAAAATCCCACCCAGTTGTAGCGCGCCGCCTGGTCATGCAGGCGCTGCGATATATGCGTCATCAACGCCGCCGCGGTAGGCGCAGTATGGGCGTATGTGCTGAACTCCTCCAGCAGTTCCTGATGCGTAGACATTTAGTTTTTTCCCTGGACGCGCTTGAATTTGTTTTTGTTATACCGTGCGCGCCCGATTCCGGCAACGCTATTCTTCCGAACAAAAGGCCATGCACGTTTACAGGCGGGATGCGGCAAAAATGACAGCTGCTCTCGTCCGGCGCCGGCCCGCGTCTATTTGAAATAGCTGGCCGCTCGCTTTACCCTTGAATGGCAATGACTATGAAGATTGGGTCGTCTCGCGCTTTTATCCTTGTTCTCTGCTCTGTTCTGCTGGCTCCTGTCCTCCTAGCCCAGGATGTCGCATCCTTTGAGAAGCGGATCACCGTCAAAAAGCTGGCCAATGGCCTGACCGCTGTGGTGATGGAGCGTCCGGAAGCTCCGGTTTTTTCCTTTTACATTCGCGTCGACGCCGGTTCCGCACAGGAAGTCCCCGGCATCACCGGCCTGGCCCACATGTTTGAGCATATGGCCTTCAAGGGGACGCATGAGATCGGAACTTCCAACTGGCCAGCGGAGAAAGTTGCGCTGGCAAAAGTAGAAGAGACCTATGCGGCCTTTCAGAAGGAGAACGGCAAAGAGGTTGGCCGCGATCCTAAGAAGGTAGCGGCGCTGGAAAAAGCCTGGCAGTACGCCATGGCCAAAGCCGACGAGTATGTCATCCCGAACCAGTTCGGCCAGATCGTGGAGAGTGAAGGCGGGGTCGGCCTGAACGCCTCCACCGACCGTGACGAAACAACATATTTCTATTCATTCCCGGAAAACCGCCTCGAGCTTTGGGCCTATCTGGAGTCGGAGCGTTTTCTTGAGCCGGTGATGCGCCAGTTTTACAAGGAGCGTGACGTCGTGTATGAAGAGCGCCGCATGAGCGTGGACAGTTCGCCGCAGGGCCGCCTGCTGGAGCAGTTCCTGGCCACGGCGTTTGTGGCGCACCCATACCGGCGTCCTGTCGTGGGCTGGCCGTCTGATCTGCACGCGTTCTCCGCCACGGACGCAATGAACTTTTACCGCAAGTATTACGTGCCGGCCAATATCGTAGTGACGGTGGTGGGAGACGTAAAAGCCGCGCAGGCCATGCCTGTCATCGAAAAATATTTTGGCCGGATTCCCGCCGGGCCGGCGCCCGCGCCTCTACGCATCAAGGAGCCGCCGCAGGACGCGCTGCGCACCGTCACCATCCGCGACCAGAGCCAGCCGCTCTACGTAGAGGGCTATCACCGGCCTGACTTTCGCGACCCCGATGACGCTGTCTATGATGTTCTCTCTGACCTGCTTTCCAAGGGACGAACCTCTCGGCTTTATCGTTCCCTGGTGCGCGACAAGCGAATTGCGCTGGCTGCGCAGGGAGGCAGCTTCCCGGGCGTCAAGTATCCCAACCTCTTCTTCTTTTTTGCCGCGCCCACGCAGGGGCACACTGCCGCTGACATGGCCGGCCCCATTCACGAAGAGATTGAGCGGCTCAAGACCCAGGACGTCAGCGACGAGGAGTTGCTTTCCATCAAGACCCGCGCCAAAGCGGACCTGATTCGCGGCCTGGCAAATGACCAGGGGCTTGCCGCTCAACTGGCGGAATACCAAGCCCTCTACGGCAACTGGCGCGAACTCTTTCACCAGATCGACGAGATTGAGAAAGTCACCAAGGCTGACATACGCCGCGTGGCCAACAAGACCTTCCGCGAAGAAAACCGCACGGTAGCCACCATCGAAACGGAAGCGCCCAAACCGGCCGCACCCGCAGCGTCGCCTGCCAAAGGAGAGCATAAATGAGAAAGCTGAAACTGCTCTTCGTGCTGTTCCCTGTCCTTCTCCTTCATCCGCTTGCGCCGGCGCAGGCAGCCAAGCCGTCGACAAAGAGCCAGGCTGGCACTCCGGCGTCCGGCGCCCCAGCCACCTCATGGCAGAAGGTTCCTATTCCTCCGCTGCGCCCGTTCAAGCCGCAGGAGCCGCGTCGCGTGGAGTTTCCTAACGGCATGGTGGTTTTTCTTCAGGAAGACCACGAATTGCCTGTCATCGACGGCACGCTCCGGGTCCGCGGCGGCTCGCGAGACGAGCCGGCTGACAAAGCCGGGATGATCGATCTCTATGGCGAGGTCTGGCGCACCGGCGGCACCACCAGCAAAACCGGCGATGAACTTGACGATTTCCTGGAGTCCCATGCCGCGCGCGTCGAAGCTTCCGGCGGCCCGGACTCAACTTTCCTGTCGTTTTCAGCGCTTAAGGAAAACTTTGATCAGGTCTTCCCCGTGGTGCTGGACCTGCTGGAGCATCCTGAATTCCGCCAGGATAAGCTTGATCTCGCGAAAAACCAGTTTGCCAGCCTGATTTCGCGCCGCAATGATGACGTGGATGAGATTGCGGGGCGCGAATCCACCAAACTCGCTTATGGCCCGGACAATCCTTACTCGCGCACGCCGGAGTATTACACCGTTGCCGCCATCACCCGCGATGACGTGATGCAATGGCACCGGCGCACGGTCGCGCCGAACAATATGATCCTGGGAGTAGCCGGGGATTTTGATTCTGCGGCCATGGAACAGAAGTTGCGCCAGGCCTTTGCCGCCATGCCTAGAGGCACCGCGGTCCCTCCGCCGCAGATCGTTTTCCACGGCCCCAAACCGGGGATTTATTTTATCCAAAAGAATGACGTCAACCAGAGTTCCATCAGCATGGGCGACCTGGGGATCAAGCGCGACAATCCAGACTACTACGCAGTTGAAGTCATGAATCAAATCTTTGGCGGCGGTTTTTCTTCGCGCCTTTTCGCCAACATCCGCAGCAAGCTCGGTCTTGCCTACAACGTTGGAGGAGGCGTGGGTGCCTCGTTCGACCATCCGGGCATCACCCGCATTGCCATGGGCACCAAGAGCGGCAGTACTGCGGCTGCCATTGAAGCACTGCGCAAGGAGATGGCTGATCTCATCAAAGGCGGCGTAACCGATGTCGAAATGAAGAGGGCTAAGGACGCGATCCTCAACTCCTTCATCTTCGACTTTGACTCGCGCGAGAAAGTTCTGGCTGAGCGCATGCGCTATGAGTTCTACGGCTATCCCCCTGATTTTCTGGAACGTTACCGCGCAGGAATTGAAAAGGTAACCGCGGCCGATGTGGACAGCGCGGCCAGGAAATATCTCCACCCTGAGCGGATGGCGGTGCTGGTGGTGGGCAAAGCTGCGGATTTTGATCGCGACCTGGCCACTTTTGGGCATGTCACGAACATTGACATCACCATTCCGGAGAAAAAAGCGGCGAAGTAAGCCCCCGCAACGGGCAAGCAAGAGCTAGCGAGACAGCGGACGCGTCGCGCTTGCCGGCCTTCAAGCAAGCAAAAGGGGATGCGCCGCGGCGTCCCCTTTGATGTTTGCTGTTGCGAATAGCTATTTGCTGATTGCTTCCTTCGCGCAATGCTTCTCAAACGCCTGCTTCAGCCGGCTCGAGATCGTCATTGGATCGCTCACCTCAATGTCGCTCCGCTGCATCATGTAGACCAGCTGGCCGTCGCGTAGCAGCGCGATCGAAGGCGAGGACGGCGGAAATCCGGTGAAATGGCGCCGCGCCGCGTCGGTGGCTTCTCGATCCTGGCCGGCAAATACCGTGATCATCCGCTCCGGCCGCACGCCGCTCTGGATGGCAGCGCGCACACCAGGGCGCATCCTGCCGGCGGCGCAGCCGCAGATGGAATTCACCACCACCATGACCGTGCCTTTTTGATTGATTGCGTTTTCCACATCAGCTGCCGTGCGGGCTTCCTGAATGCCGCCTGCGGTCAGTTCCTGGCGCATGGGCGCCACCATTCCTTCTGGATACATTCTCTTTTTCCTCCCAAGGGTCTAGCTTGATTCTACCAATTAAAAAGTCATTTCCCTAACCCCATCTCGTCCTGTAATCTGTTGGACAATCTTTGAGACTCCAGGTAAACATCCCCTTGGCTCCGCTGACCACCTTGAACGTCGGTGGATGCGCACGCTATTTCGTTGAAGCCCATCATTCACATGAGGTTATGGAGGCGGTGGCCCACGCTGCGGCCCAGCGACTGCCCTTGTTTGTTCTTGGCGGCGGCAGCAACCTGGTCATAGCCGACGAAGGCTGGCCCGGCCTGGTGCTGAAGATTTCTCTGAGCGGAGTGGAATTTGAGGGCGATCGCGAAAAGATGGCATTCCACGCGGGCGCCGGAGAAGACTGGGACACCCTGGTCGGGCTTGCCGTCAAAAAGGGCTGCTCCGGAATCGAATGCCTCAGCGGAATACCCGGGACGGTCGGCGGTACGCCCGTCCAAAACGTGGGAGCATACGGCCAGGAGGTTTCGGAGACCATCACTCGCGTGCGTGCGCTGGAAATCGCTACCGGTGAATTTGTGGATATGAGCAACACGCAGTGTGGTTTTGCTTACCGCACCAGCCGCTTCAACACCGATTGGCGCGATCGGTTTGTGGTGCTTGAGGTTTCGTATCTGCTCCGCCGCAACGGAAGCTCCAGAATTGAGTACGCCGACCTGAAAAAATATTTCGCCGAGCGCGCCTGCCCCGAGCAGCCGACGCTTCAGGAGGTCCGCGACGCGGTTCGCTCGATACGGCAGAGCAAAGCAATGCTGATCGTCCCCGGCGACGAAGACTGCCGCAGCGCGGGATCGTTCTTTAAGAATCCGCTGGTCAGTGACAACGAAGCCAACCGCATTGAAGCGCTGGCGCAGAAGCGCGCTCCCGGAAAAGCTCTCCCGCGCTATCCCGGCGGAGACGGTAAAGTAAAGCTGGCAGCGGCCTGGCTGGTGGAGCAGTCCGGATTCAATAAAGGCTACGCACGCGGGCCGGTTGGAATCTCCAGCAAACATTCCCTGGCTATCGTCAACCGTGGCGGCGCGACAGCTAAAGACATTGTTGCGCTGTGCCAAGAAATTCAGCACAAAGTTTTCGACATCTGGGGAGTAAGCCTGCATCCTGAACCGGTGTTTGTGGGATTTCCGGCCCCCTAGATCGAAGTGAGTCGTCCGCCCGTCGGCATTGTGCACATGTACATTTTCGATTTGCCTTGAAGGCCGTCTATTGAGTCGTTTCGCTTGCGCGGCTAAGGCCAAAAGCTAACGGCCATTATCGATCTGCACTTCGCCAACCACTCTTCCGTCCTTAACTACGAGCGTTCTCTCTCCCAGCGCGGCGGCTTCGGCTCGATCGTGGGTCACAAAGAGGACTGGGATGGCGTTCTGCGCGAGCCACTGTTTCAAGTCGCTGATAATGGCCAGCTTCAATTCGTCATCCAGCGCGGAGAAGGGTTCATCCAGCAGCAGCAGGCGCGGCCTGGTCACCAGCGCGCGGGCCAGAGCCACACGCTGGCGCTCGCCGCCGGAGATCTCATCCGGACGATGCCTGGATACGTGCAAGATGCTGAACCGCTCCAGAATATCCAGCACCATGCCGGACTTCACGTCGCCGTTCTCGCGGATGCCAAATCCGATGTTATCAGCTGCTGTCATGTGGGGAAATAAAGCCAGGTCCTGGAACACGTAGCCGACGCGCCGGTCCTGCGGAGCCAGGTTGATTTTGCGCTCCGAATCAAACAGCGTCTCTCCGGTCACTGCAATCGATCCAGCGTCGGGTTCGACCAGACCGGCCAGGCACTGCAAGATTGTCGTTTTCCCCGAGCCTGACGGACCAAAGATAACGGTAACGCCGGCCGGCGCGGAGAATTCCAGGTCAAGCGCAAAGCGGCGCTGTTTGCTGGGATTGAATGCCTTTTTCAACACAAGCTGCAGATCGGTGATAGGCCGAGGCCCGGCCGGGCGGTCGTTCACCAATTGCTCCATCACCCTGCGACCGCTCATCGGCTGCCCCACAGAAGGCTGCGGCGGTTCATGCTGTACACCACGCAAAGCAGCGCATAGGAAAACAGCAGCAGGACCAGCGCGGTCTGGTTCGCGGAAGCGTAATTCAGGCTCTGCACCTGGTCGTAAATGTCGATGGAAAGCGTTCGCGTGGCGCCGGGTATGTTTCCGCCCACCATCAGCACCACGCCAAATTCGCCCACGGTGTGCGCGAAACTCAACATCAGTCCGGTGAGCAGGCCGGGCCATGCCAGCGGCAGCACGATGCGAAAATAAATCTTCCACCTGCTGGCGCCCAGCGTGCGCGCGGCGTCCAACAGGCGCGAATCGACTCCCCGAAATCCAGCCACCATGGGATGCACCGCGAATGGGAGGCTGTAAAGCACGGAAGCAGCGAGCAATCCGCTGAAGGTAAAAGCCAGCGTTCCGCCGGTAGTCCTTTCATACCAACGGCCGAGCGCGGTGCCGCTGCCGAATGCCACCAGCAGGTAGAATCCCAGCACGGTTGGCGGAAGCACCAGCGGCATGCCCACCACGGCCTCGATCAGGAATTTCCATCTGCGAGGTGAGAAGGCCACCCACAGCGCCAGCGGAATGCCCACCGCCACCAGGATTAATGCGGTCAGCGAAGCCAGCCGCGCGGTCAGTTCGAATGCCTGCCAGTTCATTTCGGAGTGGCCTCAAAACCCGAGTCGTGAAGGATTGCCTGTCCCTGAGGCGAGGTCAGGAAGCTGAGAAACTTTTTTGCCTGATCTTTATTGCCTGAAGACCGCAGAATCACGGCAGCCTGTTCGATCGGCGGGTAGCTCTCTTCGGGCAGCATCAGCCAATGGCCGCTGCCGCTCATCGCCGTGGTGAGCGCCAGCGACAGAGCAATAAAGCCCACGTCAGCGTTGCCCGACTGGGCAAACTGCGCCGTCTGGGAGATGTTTTCCCCCAGAACCAGCTTGGCTTTGACCTTGTCGTAGATCCTGTAATGTTCCAGCGCAGCTATGGCGGCCCGCCCATAAGGCGCATGCGCGGGATTGGCGACGGCGATCTTGCCCACCTGCGCGCCAGTCAGCGCTTCAAGCCCGCCGCTTAGTACTTTGCCGTCCTTGCTCGCGAAACGAAGCGTTGAGTTGTTCCGCGTCCACACCACCAGTCGCCCGCGCCCATATGCCGTGAGAGTGTTTGGCTCAGCCAGTCCTGCCTGTTGCAGTTTTTCCGGATAGCTCTTGTCAGCGGAGAGAAAAACGTCGAACGGCGCGCCATTCTGCATCTGGGCAAAGAAATTTCCTGACGAGCCCAGCGCCAGGCTGACATGGACACCCGTCTGCTTCTCAAAAAGCGGAACCAGCTTGTCCATGGCAGCGCTCAGGTCGGAGGCGGCGGCAACCTTCAACGTCTGTGCCGGCGCAGCGACTGTAAGCAGCGACAGAATCAGGAGCAGCCTAGGGACGTACAATCATCACCTCCGTTGATTTGATCAACGCCGCTGCCGTGTCCCCTTTCTTAAGCTCCATCTCCGCTACGGCTTCAGCCGTGATAATGCTGGTAATCACCTGCCCGCCAATCGAAAGCCGGACCTGCGCCATCAAGCCGTCCACCTTGACTTCCAGCACGCGCCCTACCAGTTGGTTGCGCCCGCTGATCCTGCGAAAGCTGCGCCGGCCCTGGGGGCCGGATTTGATTTCTGCCTTGGGAATAAAACGCTGCAATTCCCGTTCAGGAATACGATGATGTCCGCCAGGAGTGGTAACAGAGCGCAATTTTCCGGTGTAAATCCACTGCTTCAGCGTGGGATAGCTGATGCCCAGGCGAATCGCAGCTTCTTTGGGTTTCAACGGCATTGTTGCGATTATATATGATAATTATCGTTTTTATTGTATGAATTAAGGCGAGTTAACCCCAGCAGCCAAATCAGGCAAACAAGACGGCGTTGCCATGGAAGCGGCATAGCGCGCAAAATCCATTCGCCCTTTTCCGCCGTACTATTAATTAATGTAACTTTCGCAGCTGCAGCACATCTGAAATACAGCAGTGAAATCCGGAGTTAAGCCGGATGCAATAGAATATAGACAGGGTAGCCAACCAGACATGCTGATCAAGAAGCCGACCGACATCGCATCTTCTGAAATAACCCCGAAATCGACGTACCTGAGCCGGCGCAAGTTCATCACCGGCGCAGCGGCAGCCGGCATGGCCATGGCTGGCGGGTTCTATCTGCGCAACCACACCGGCGAGGATGCAACGGTCCACGCCAGCGGGGCCAAGCTGCAGGGAATCGTAAAGAGCCCCTTCAGCACCGACGAAAAGCCAAATTCGTTCCAGGACATCACCAACTACAACAACTATTACGAGTTCAGCACCGACAAATACGAGCCCAACGGACTTGCAAAGAATTTCCGCACGCGTCCGTGGACAGTCGCCATTGACGGCATGGTTAAGAAGCCGAAGAAGCTCGATATCGACTCCATCCTCAAGCTGGCTCCGCTGGAAGAACGAATCTACCGCCACCGTTGTGTTGAGGGCTGGTCCATGGTGATTCCCTGGGTGGGATTCCCGCTCAGCGCTTTGATCAGGCAGGCTGAACCGCTGGCCAAAGCCAGGTTTGTCGCCTTCCAGACGGTGATGGCGCCTGACCAGATGCCCAACCAGAAACGCAGCGGCGTATTGGACTGGCCTTATGTGGAAGGCCTCCGCATGGATGAAGCCATGCACCCCCTGGCAATCATGGCTGTGGGACTGTTTGACGAAGTTCTTCCCAACGTCGACGGCGCTCCACTGCGCCTGGTGGTGCCGTGGAAATACGGCTTCAAGGGAATCAAGGCGATCGTAAAAATCAGCTTTACTGATTCCATGCCGCCCACCACGTGGAACCGCATGGCGCCGGACGAGTACGGTTTCTATTCCAACGTGAACCCGCAAAAAGACCATCCACGCTGGAGCCAGGCTTCGGAACGCCGCATCGGCGAATTCCGCAAGCGGCCCACGCTGATGTTCAACGGCTATGCCGACCAGGTAGGCAGCCTCTACACCGGCCTGGACCTGCAGAAAAACTATTGATGAAGCCTCTGCCGGAAAAATATATCGGCGCGCTCAAGGTGCTGGCCTTCCTACTGTGTCTGGGGCCAGCATTCGTGCTCACCTGGAAAGGCTTCCATGGCCGGCTCGGGGCTAATCCCATTGACGTAATTACCCGCACCACCGGCCGGTGGACGCTCACCTTTTTGCTGATCACCCTGAGCGTCACACCGGTGCGACGTGTGGCCCATATGGCGTGGCTAGTCCGTTTCCGCCGCATGCTTGGGCTGTTTGCATGCTTTTATGGCTCGGCGCATTTGATGACATACGTATGGCTGGATAAATTCTTCGATGTCCACGACATGCTGCACGATATCGCCAAGCGCCGTTTCATTACCGCCGGACTCACCGCCTGGGCGCTGATGCTGCCGCTCGCACTCACTTCGACCTCCGGCTGGATTCGCCGCCTGGGAGGCAAGCGTTGGCAGCGGCTGCACCGCCTGATTTATTTCAGCGCAGCTGCGGGCGTGATCCATTTCGTCTGGCTGGTGAAGGCCGACTTGCGCCGGCCACTGACCTATGGGGCCGTGCTCGCGGCCCTGCTCGGCTTTCGACTGACAATGTGGATCCGCACCCGTTTGCGCGCGCGCCCGGCTCCGGTCCAGCAGCCGCTCAGTACCTGATTTCGCTGTGTTTTTCTCTTATCTTGCGTCAGGTTCAGAGAGAAACAGAGGGCAAATAAATAAAATAACTCTAAGCAAAATTAATTTAAAAAAATGACCGTTCTAACTTGTTCAGGCTCAGAATCTGCATCTTAATTTACTAGAGAGTCAACATACTTGGGTTGCAGAGCAGCAAGAGCCCGAAACAAGCGTTTTAACGTTTAAGAAACAACGGGGGGAGCATGCAAAATCTGGAGAACATTAACGTTACCGAGGTCCTCGATCGTGTGCTGGACCACGGGATCGTAATGGATCCTTCCACCCGAGTCTTCCTTATGGGCATTGACCTGAATTCTTTTAAGGGACGGTTCGTCGTGGAGTCCGTGCAGACGTATCGGTGACTCTGAGTCACCACGGCGTGGTGGTGTAACGCCGGCCGAAAGCAACGATTCAATGCAGAAGATTTTTCGAATAGCATAAATTAAAGGGCGCATCATTCAAGATGCGCCCTTGTTGATTTTCTGTCAGATTGCCTATTGGTGGAAGTTCAGCCTTACCTGAGTTACCTGCTCAATCGGCTGACCGTTGAGCCTGGCAGGCTTGAACTGATAACGCAGCACCGCTTCGAAAGCTGAGTCTTTGAAAACCGGCGGTCCGCTAATGAACTTGGGATTGGATACCTTCCCGTCAGTTCCGACCTTCAACTCAATGACAACCACGCCAGTGGTATGGCTCACTTTGGCGATCGCCGGATATTGCGGCGCCACAGTCTTCAGCAGTTGCAGAGGCTCCAGCTGCGAGCGCTCCAGTGCTCCTGCTGACGGCGTTGATGAAGCCACCGGCTTTGCCAAAGAGGACAACGGAGCAGAGATGTTTCCGCCATCCACATTGAATGATGGCGCGACCTCAGGTGCGGATTGCGCCTGCGATCCGCCATTCTGGGAAATCCTTGAAGGCCCGCTCGAAAGAGTGGCGACCGCAGCCGGCTTTTCTACAGGGGCTGCTCTCTCCTCGGCGGCGACGGAATTCCTTTCACTGTTCCTTTCGCTGTTCCTTTCGCTGTTCCTGGCTGACGCCTTATGCGGGTTCTCGGGTTCAGCCGCCGTCCTGGATGACTGTGTCGACGAACTGGGAACCGCGCTTACAACAGGCTTCGGTGCATTCTCCTGTGGGACGCTTGGCTGGCTGCTCGAGGCAACGGGCGGGGGCGCCGGGACATTTGCGGCTTCCTGCTGATGCTGTGCCGGGGCGCCGGACTTCTGCATCTTGAGGAAAACGAAAGTTGCGGCCGCGGCAATCACCAATACCGCAACTACTCCCACCATCATGAAGCGATTACCCGGCTTTTTGTCCTCTGTGGCTACCGAATCGAATGTGCCAAAACTAGCGCGCGCTGGACTCTCCGCGCGTCGTTCTTCCTTCTTGGTGGGCACTGCCAGGGGAACCACTTCGAGTGGAACGCTCTTGACTGGCTCAACTCTTGATATCGCTGGTGAGCGGGCGGGCGCGGCCGCGGCGGGCGCCGGCTTAATCACCACGGGAGGCGGCGCCGGAGCGGGTGAAGCAACAACCGGCTTCGGTGCGGCAGCAACAGGCGTAGGTGGAAAAACCGGCTCTGCCTGAATCCCTTCTTCGCGGACGCGGCGCGCCTTTTGCAACAACCCGGAAATCTGGTCCGCCATAGTCTTGAGCACCGCCACATGCGTAATGGTGAAAGCGTGCGGCGTCGGAGCGAATACGGCAAGCACGCCGATTACGCGGCTGTCCTCTCGGATCGGCGCCACCACCATGGAACGGATATTCAGCGCGCGAATCGCGGCGGTGTCCACACGAGTATCGGTTTCGCAATCGTCGCAACGCAATTCCTTGCCGCTCTGGATACACAGCCCCGTGAAGGTGCCTTCCACGCGCAGGCTTGCGCCTACGTCAGGCGCGCTGGTTCCACTCCTCGCACGGCACACGATCTCATCGGCGTTGCCCTCACTTAATGCGATGGCCACTCCGGAGGCATTGGTGAAAGCCTGTGCGCGCTGAGCGATGACCGCGAGGTCGTCAGGCGATGCGCCACGCGATCTTTTGCTGGCGGTGTTATTTGCGGTATCTGATGCTTGGGTTGCCATAATTACGCCG
>DASTPO010000404.1:0-2527 GCA_035762225.1 Candidatus Angelobacter sp. | reverse complement strand
ATCGGCACGGTGGACTGCACTTATGCACCAGCTCAGCACGCACTCACGTGCAGCGTTCCCAAGTTTGTGCTGAACTTCACAGTGCAGGGTAAGAAAATGTCCGGCACCATGAAGTTGCCGGATGGCACGCTCTGGCGGAATATCTCCCTCGCTCGCGATTAAGCCGGGACTGTTCTATTGAACCGTCAAGGTAATCGTTGAGGTAGCAGAGGCGCCACCGTTGGCACTGCTGGCGGTTACCAGCACGGCAGAGGTGCCTGCCGGTGTTCCTGAACCGCTTTTCGAACTGCTGCCACAACCGGCCAGCATGAATACGGCTCCAGCCAATCCCATCGCCAGCCGCATTTTCTGTTTCTTGAGGCCGGCCACGCTGAGCGCGAGAATCGTCAATCCCATCAGCGCTAGCAGGGCGGGAGGGATGATTGGGGATTGAGGCGTGGGAAATATCGCCGATCGCTTGGTGGTGGCGATGCTCACGCTGACCGGAGTTGTTCCTGCCGCACTGACCGATGAAGGGTTGAAACTGCATGTGGCCAGAGCAGGAAGTCCCGAGCAGGCAAACGTGACCGCGCCGAGAGCTCCGTTGTAATTCACGTTGATGGTGGTCGAGGCCGTGCTTCCGGCTGCAACCTGCAACGACGAGGATGGGATTGCAACCTGCAAGGCCGCATCAATCTGCGTGACGTCTGTGGCCGTATCGTTGGAGGTGGTGGCTTCACCGCCCCCGGAAACCGTCGCCGTATTCGTTACGGAAGAGCCTGCATTGGCCGCTACGTTCACGGTAAGAGTAATCGGATCGTAACTTGTCCCCGCGAGCAGGACATCCCCGCGACTGCACTGCAACGGCGAGAGGGTGCAATTCCAGTTGGGACCGCCATCCAAAGCAGTAGCAGTCAATCCTGAAGGCAAGCTGTCACTGACGGTTACCAGCGCGGACGTATCGCCACCGCCGGAGTTGGTTACTGTAATCGTGTAAGTCGCGCCGGTCTGCGGCCGGGCAAAGTTCCCGGTATGCGTTTTGGTAATCGTCAAATCGGCAACCAGCACATCCACGGAAGCCGTTGCCGTGTTTCCAGTGCCGCCCTCGTTGGAAGTCACAGGATCCGTGGTATTCACCTGTGTGCCCGAGGATATCGCCAGGACATCGATGGAAAAACTGCAGCTGCTGGAGGCCAGCACCGTGCCTCCAGCCAGGTTGATGCTGGTGACCGATGGCGTGATCACACCTGGGTCGCAGGTCCCCGTCAGGCTGTCAGGGTTGGCGATAATCAACCCGCTGGGAAATGTGTCATTGAAACTGACGCCGGTCAGATCGGTGGCTGGGTTCGGGTTGGTGATGGTGAAGGTAAGCGTAACGCTGTTATTCAACGCCACCGACGCCGCGCTGAACGATTTCACGATCGTAGGCGGCGCGACTACCTGGCCAAGCCCTGTAGCTGCGCTCATGAACAAAGAGAAGAGGAGCAAACAGAGCTTGGTCGGAACTCCGGCGAACTTTCTTGCCCCGCTCATTGTTGTACCGCGCTTTCTTGCACGGTGTAGCCGGCAGGGACCTGAAAAAGGGAAGGGTCGGGTTCGCCTGGCACAATGTTGACGAGCTTCGTGGTTCGCGTTTCTGCGGGAGTAACCTGAGTGGAAAGCAACTCAATCTTCAACTCAGTCGAAAACCATGATTCCGTTACCATGACAGGCCTTTTGCCCTCCGTGGCGGCGGTCTCAAGAGAACGAGTTCGGCGTGTACCAGCCACGCTGAATCCTTCAATCATCATTGAACCCATATCTTCCAGCCCCGGCATCGTCGAACGTTGGACACGATTGGCCGCTTGTGCGGCGGCGGCCCGTTTTAGCCTGTCGGCGGGAGTTGGGGAAGCCGCGGGCAGATGCAGTATCGTGGCGGTCCTGGTGGCTACATTGATGACCACGCCGGTGCGTTGCACCGGATCGACGATGGTAACGTAGCGCGCAGGAGCCGCCCCCGCTACCGAGCTTTGCAATTCAGTCTCTGACCGCGTCCTTCCTTCCGCGTCGCGGAACATTTTGCCGGACATGGTCGATTGAACTCGTGTTCCATCTGACGTTACCGTAGTGGATTCTTTTATGACGTTAGCGGAAAAAGGCGCGCCGGCGACGGCTCGCAAATTGATCCCAGCTGAAAGGGTGCTGGAAGGCATGCCGGTTTCTGCAGGTGCTTGAGCAAACGACGTGGAATGGCAAAAAACAAGAAGGGGGCCGGCAACGAGCAAAGCGCAGGCAGTTTTCATTATTTCTCCGGAAAGATGGACGGTATTGTACTGGGAAAGCGTCAATAGCATGAAAAGAAAAATCTAGTTTGAAGAGGTGAAACCCGTATTCATGGAAAGTAAAATCCCCCGCCGGGCTTCGACGGGGGCAACAAATCCTGTTTTGACTTTAGCTTTAGGCGCGTCCGACGCCAAGATACTCAAACCCCAAAGCCTTCATGCGTGGACCATCGAGCAGGTTCTTGGTATCAACCACCACCGGGTTGCGAATGATGCGGCGAATCCGG
>DASTPO010000403.1:0-3759 GCA_035762225.1 Candidatus Angelobacter sp. | reverse complement strand
AGCGTTTGCTTTTTGGAGCTCGCGCCACGCATCAAGCCCGCTGGTAACCGTAGTGACATGGAAATTCCATTTGGCCAGGCAAGCTTCAAGCGCGATGCACGTGAGCTCGTCATCATCGGCCACCAACACAGAGTGTGTCGGGATGATTTCACGGAATGGGGCGCTTTGTGCCTCAATTTCCAAGCTCATGTTTTCCTTCCCACTTCTGCCCAAAGATAAACCTTTTCGACGGCTTCTGTAGCAGAACCGACATGAGCGTTATCGACCAAACCAGCCATTTCTCAAGGCCTACCGAGAGTCTTGCTCAATGAGGGTCTAAAGCCGGAGCCAGGATTGGCCGATGGCTTTGATGGCGCCTCCTCAATTGGGCGGTGGTCGGCAGACCAAGCTGAATTTTATGAGTGACCCCAAATCCGAAGCTCCGATCAAACGCAAGTTGATTGTCATTATTGTGTGCGTCACCGGAGCAGCTCTCTTGCTGACATGCGCGGCGCTTACCGGGTATGAGATCTTCGCGGTCCGGGCAGCCATGGTGAAGGAAAACACCATTCTGGCGGACCTCATTGCCATCGACGGCGCCGCGGCCATTTCTTCCAATGACCGGCTCAATGCCATGCAGACCCTGCAAGACCTTCAGGCCGAACCCAATATGGTCGCGGCTTCCATTTACTCCAAAGACGGAGTTCCATTCGTAAAGTACCTGCGCCGCGGAGCTGACCCGGGCGTGATTCCTGATCGGGCACCCTGGGCGGTGCAGGGATTTCAGCGTCATGCTCTCTATATCTACAGGCCGGTGCGCTTCAACGGCGAGGTGATCGGTTCCATCCTTCTGGTCCACGATCTGGGTGAACTCAATAGCCGGCTCGCACGATTTGCGCTGATCGGAGCGACCCTTTTAGTGGGTTCTTTAGCGCTGGCATTCCTGCTGGCCAGCAGGCTGCAAAAAGTGATCTCCGAGCCCATTCTGGCATTGACGGAACGCACACGTCTGATACGGCACACCGCGGATTACGATCTGGGCCTTCTGCCCCGGGGCTACAAAGAAGTCGGCCAGCTTGTTGAAAGTTTCGACGAAATGCTTTCTGCGCTGGCCCTAAGAGACCAGCAACTGGAACAGCATCGTGAGCACCTGGAATTGAGAGTTGCGGCAAGGACGCAGGAACTGGCCGAGGCAAACAAGAACCTGGAGAAGGCGCGCAAAGCGGCCGAGGCGGCCAGCAATGCGAAGAGCGAATTTCTCGCCAACATGAGCCACGAGATTCGCACACCCATGAATGGAATTCTGGGAATGACAGAGTTGACGCTGGACACCGATCTCTCCAGCACGCAACGCGAATATGTCAGCATGGTGAAGTCGGCGGCGGACGGCCTGCTCACGTTGATCAATGACATTCTCGACTTCTCCAAGATTGAAGCCGGCAAACTGGCGCTGGACCCCCATGATTTTTCCATTCAGAAGGCGATCGCCGAAACCATGAAGACCCTGGCACTTCGCGCCCACCAGAAAAACCTGGAATTGGCGTTTGAAATCGATCCCAGCGTGCCCGAATACCTGATTGGCGATGCCGGAAGATTGCGCCAGATCATCGTCAACCTCATGGGCAACGCCATCAAGTTCACGCAAGAGGGAGAAATCGTTCTCACCGTCCGCGTCGAACCAACACAGGAAAAAGAAACGGTGATCCACTGCGCCGTGCGCGATACCGGCGTGGGTATTGCTCCGGAGAAACGTGCGCGCATTTTTGAGGCATTTGAACAGGCCGACAATTCCACTACCCGTTCTTATGGCGGCACCGGCCTTGGCTTAAGCATTTCCGCGCGCCTGGTGGAGTTGATGCACGGGCGAATCTGGCTGGAGAGCGAAGAAGGCAAGGGCAGCACCTTCCACTTCACCGCGAAGCTTGGAGTCTCGCCGGCTTCCTCCGACCATGCCAGCCTGGAAATAGCAGAATTGCTGGGCCTGCCGGTGCTGCTGGTGGACGATAACGCAACCAACCGGCGCATTCTGCTGGAGATGCTGAGACGGTGGCGAATGGACCCTGTGCCGGCTGAGAGCGGCCAGCAAGCCCTGGCTTTGCTGCACCAATCGGTACATGAAGGCAAGGTTTTTCCCCTGATTATCACGGACCGCCGCATGCCGGGCATGGATGGTTTCACATTGCTGGAACAAATCCGCGCCAACAAGGATTTTGATGCCGCAGCCATCATGCTGCTTACCTCAGATGACCAGCCAAATGACATAGCGCGCTGCCGGGAGCTTCAGGTCGCCGAATATGCGGTAAAACCGGTATCGCAACAGGAACTACTGACGCTGATCCTCAAGGCGCTTGGGCATGTGCGGGAGCAGAGAAAAAAAGTCGTTGTCGAAAGCGAACAGGAGACTTCAGCGGAGCGTCCGCTGAATATTCTTCTGGCCGAGGACAACGTCATCAATCAGAGAGTTGCCTTGGGGCTTCTGGCCAGGTTCGGCCACATGGTCACGCTGGCGAATAACGGCGTTGAAGCCGTTGACGCCTACGCGCGCCAGCCCTTTGACCTGGTCCTGATGGATGTGCAGATGCCCGAGCTTGACGGCTTTGGCGCAACCCAGGCCATTCGGGAGTTACAGCAGCAATCCGGGGTTCGAATTCCGATCGTGGCGATGACCGCGCATGCCATGCAGGGCGACCGCGAGCGGTGCCTGGAGGCCGGAATGGACGATTACCTGTCCAAACCTATTGGGCGCAAGGAGCTGCTCGCCATGATCCACAAAGTCTGCTCGGTAAAATGTGTTCCTCCATCTCCCAGCCGCCAATCGGAAACTCCCACGGCCCGATAATCGACGCTGCCAGAAATCACAATCCCGCTGCGCATTTGAGCGCCCCTGGCGGCAAGTTAAGCTGCCATTTTTCTGCAACCTGGCCGTCCCCAGGGCCATCTAAATGCTTGACAGTAAGTGACTCACATCTGATAATGGAATTGTTGTTATACTGTATTTGTTGATTAATAAGCACTTATAAGCCAGGAGGGCGGCAGGTTATGGGCAAAATTATTGGTATCGATCTCGGGACCACCAATTCAGTAGTGGCCGTGATGGAAGGCGGGGAAGCAAAAGTTATTCCCAATGAAGAAGGCGGACGGACCACGCCTTCAGTTGTTGGCTTCACCAAATCGGGGGAGCGCCTGGTGGGCCAGGTCGCAAAGCGGCAGGCCATCACCAATCCGGAAAACACGGTTTATTCCATCAAGCGGTTTATGGGACGCCGCTTCGATGAGGTGTCGGAAGAAATGAAGATGGTCCCTTACAAGGTTGTGCGCCAGGGAGATCACGTGGCCGTGGTGGCGCAGGGGCAGGAACACACGCCGCCGCAAGTTTCGGCGATGATCCTGCAGAAATTGAAGAAAGCGGCGGAAGACTATCTGGGCCAGCCGGTCACGGAGGCCGTGATCACCGTTCCGGCCTACTTCAATGACGCGCAGCGGCAGGCGACAAAAGACGCCGGCAAGATCGCCGGGCTCGACGTGAAGCGCATTGTGAATGAGCCGACAGCGGCGGCGCTGGCGTACGGGTTGGACAAGAAGAAGGACGAAACCATCGTGGTTTATGACTTCGGCGGTGGAACCTTCGATATTTCCATCCTCGAAGTCGGCGAAGGCGTGATTGAGGTGAAGTCAACCAATGGCGACACGCACCTGGGCGGCGACAACATCGACCAGCGCATCGTGGAATGGCTGGTGGACGAATTCAAGAAGGATGAAGGCCTGGATCTGCGGTCCAAG
>DASTPO010000402.1:0-2740 GCA_035762225.1 Candidatus Angelobacter sp. | reverse complement strand
AATACGTAAAGCTGATGTTCTTCCGCATCGGCGGCTCAAGATGCATGTGAGCTACCGTGTGCTCAATGCCGTTGAAGGGAGTGGCTACGTCGTAATAGGCAGCCACCACCAGCACCTTCAAGTAAGTCTGCTGCGTCATGGCAGATCGAAGCACCTCTGCCACTTCAGTGTTTCCGGTCTGGTCCCACGGACGCACGTTCGCGCTCACGGTGTAATACATCTCGCTCTCCCACTTGAGTTCGCGACGAACGTAATCCTGGAACGTGGCGACGTACGCACCTTCATACGACGCTTCGCTGGGATCGTAGTCCGGGCGCTCGCCTGCCGCGTCCACCTCCATGCCGGTAAAGCGCGAATCCAGGCGTCCGATGGTCAAACGCTTGTCGCGCTCGAGTTCGCGAAACCAGCGAAACGGACTCACGCGCAGGTTCGCCTGCTCGATATATTTCGGCGATAGCGCGGTGTAATGCGCTACCTCTTCCACGATCTTCTTGTGTTCTTCCGGAGCAAGCGCATCGCCTTTCTCGAGTGCAGCGGCGTATTCGCCATGCGCAAAGGCGCGGGCTTTCTGTGCTACCTGTTCGATGGTCAGGTTCTGCAGATCGGGTTGCAGCAGATGGTGATACCACGCCGTTGTGGTGTAAGTGGGCAGAAAGAATTCCGTGCGATCGTCCGCGCCCCAGTTGGCAAAAGCAACAGAGGAAACCAGCACGATTCCGTTCAAATAGATTTCATGGCGTTCCTGCAGCAC
The DNA here is from genome assembly GCA_035762225.1 of Candidatus Angelobacter sp. Classification (GTDB taxonomy): domain Bacteria; phylum Acidobacteriota; class Terriglobia; order Terriglobales; family Acidobacteriaceae; genus Angelobacter. The sequence continues at coordinate 1,989 of DASTPO010000402.1, read as the reverse complement.
GCCGGCCAGCTCCGCGGAGCGCGTTGTGCCGTAGCTTTCGCCAATCAGAAACTTGGGTGAGAGCCAGCGTTCGTTGCGCGTGATGTATTGGTAAATGAAGTCGGCAAACCAGTTGGCGTCTTGGATGATGCCGTGGAACTGTGTTGGATTCTCTCCCGGGGCCGGCCTGCTGTAGCCGGTGGAGATGGCATCGATAAAAACCATGTCGGTGGCATCGAGAAATGAGTCTTCGTTGTCAGTGACAGAATAAGGCGCGGGCGGACCGTGGCCGTCGGCGGTGAGCGTTACGCGCTTGGGCCCCATGCCCATGTGCGTGAAGAGTGAAGCCGAGCCGGGACCACCATTGTAGACAAACGAGAGCGGACGCTTGGAGGCATCCACGCCATCCTTTGTATAGGCAACATAAAACATGGTGGCCTTGGGCGAGCCGTCGTCAGCGCGGATCACGTAAGTGGCGGCCGTGGCTGTGTAGTTGATCTGCTGGCCGCCGATGCGCGCGCTGTGATGGGTGACTGAAGTCTTCTCCTCCGGCGCTGGACCGCGCCTCTGCCCGCCTTCACCCTGCTGCGGCTCTGCCGGACGTGCACGCTCCCGCTGCTCCTGCGGTGGCTGCTGCGCCTTCGGCACAGTCATCTGGGAAGCCGGCTGGCGTTGCTGCTCAGCGCGGCTGGGCTGTGGACTGGGCTGCGGTTGCGCGGGTTGTTGCTGTGCGAATGCTGCTCCGGCAGCCGCTAAGACGATGACGAGAACATTCCTCATCCTCATATCTATGAGTTCTCCTTGGTGTGGTGATTCTGAAGATGAAACTGAAACTCGTACGCTGTGCTGAGCGGCCCGGCGCATCTGCGCCAGACCGCTATATCAGTCAAACAACGGCTGGCAGCGCTATTTCTTTGGTGCTTTGGCCGGTAGCTCGCCGCCTCCTGCTCCCGGTGCCGGCTGGCCCGCGTTGCCTGCCGGTGCAGCTGCGCCTGCAGTGGCCGCGGGCTGCGTTCCCGGAGGCTCCGGTTTGGGAGGCATATCTGCAGCGGTAAAGCGTGGAAGCATATCGTCACGCATGGAGAGCTGGTACACCATCGCCGCAACCTCGATTGCGTCTTTCTTTACATCGTCTTCAATGATTCGCTCATAGGTGTCAAGGTTCGTGTGCCAGGTGTCAGTGAAATATTCAATCGGGTCCTGGCCCAAGCCAACGCCGGGAAGTCCGGCCTCAGCAAAGGAGCTTGAATCGGTGCCTCCGGCGCGCCGGCTCTTGTTGGAAATTGCGCCGGCAATGCCCAGATCGGCAAACGGCAGCAGGGCCTCGCGCAGAATGTCGGCATCCTGCGGCGGTCCAAAAACACCTGCGCCACGGATACGCCCTGTGCCCGAATCAACGTTGAAATAGGCCACCAGCTTGCTGAACTCGGGCTTGGGCTCTTCAAAGCTGCCGAAATGCGCCTTCACGTATGCCTTTGAACCCAGCAGCCCCTCTTCTTCACCGCTCCACAGAGCTACACGGATGGTGCGTCGCGGCTTCACGCCCAACGTTTTGAGAATGCGCGTGGCCTCCATCATGATGGCGCAGCCAATCGCGTTGTCCGTGGCGCCGGTGGCTGAGTGCCAGGAATCAAGATGTCCGCCCAGCATCACCACTTCATCCTTGCGGTCAGTGCCGGGAATTTCGGCAATGGTGTTGTAAGAAGTCGCGCCTTCAGGAAATGTCTTGTTCTGGATATTGAACTCCAGCTCGACCTTTGATCCGTCGGCCAGGATGCGCGCGATGCGCCCGTAATCCTCATTGCGCAATACGACGGTGGGCACCACCTTGGCGATGTCAAAGGTGCGGTTGTTGAAGGCGCGTATGCGGCCGTTACCCATGCGCGCGTCATTGGCGCGAAGCATGGCGCCGTTGGCCAACAGGAATTCATCAATCTGTTGATTGATCTGCTGCCCGGTCAGCGTGCCAGGAGGGTCTTGCTGCGGTGGCTGGCCGTTGCGTGGGCCAAA
>DASTPO010000401.1:0-6196 GCA_035762225.1 Candidatus Angelobacter sp. | reverse complement strand
GCTGGCCGTGGGCATCCTGCGGAACGTGGCATTCAGCTCCACCGCATTCAGCCGTGTGCCATAAAACTCCAGGAATCTTTTCGATGGCAATTTATCGGGAAAGAAAGCCGGCTTCCAGCTCGCGTATGACCACCCGGAGGTTCCGATGTGCAATTGCATTTTTGAGAGTATAGACGAACCCGGCGCGCCCGCTCTTCTCCGCGTCTCCGCGCCTCCGCGGTGCAACCCGTCCCCTATTTATACAGAAGATACTTCTGCCTGACTTCCTTGAACTTCTCCAGCTCTTCCTGCCAGCCCTGAGCGATGCTTCGCGGATCTTCTCCCGCTGCCACTGCGTCAAACACCTGCTGGTTGGCCAGCGTGCCGATCAGATGCTCAATCTTCCAGTTGTCGGGATAAAGCTTCTTCAGCGCCGCCGCCAGCTCTATTCCCATCTCCGGCGCGTCCAGCACCGTACGGTCGGTAACAATAATGTTCACGCCTTTGCACAGCTTGTTCTGGTACGGGCCGCTTACCGGAGTAAACGTTACCGGCACAAAGCGCACTCCAGGGATCAGCCGCGCATTCAGATAGTCGGAAAACGCCCGCGGATCGATCCACGGCGCGCCCATCACCTCAAATGGCGTGTCCGTGCCGCGCCCCACCGAGACATTGGTCCCTTCCACAATCGCCACGCCGGTGTACAGCTCCGCCTCATTCACTGACCGCAGGTTGGGCGAGGTGTTGATCCACACGATCCCCGTGGAATCAAACCAGTCGCCGCGCAGCCAGCCCTGCATGGGAACCACCTTCAGCTGCGCCCCGATCTTTCTCTCCACGTTGTACATCTGCGCCAGCTCGCCTGACGTCATGCCAAAACGTACGGGCGTGGGATGATAGTTGGTGAAGCCGGCAAACTCCGCCTGCGACATATTTCCCTGCACAAACGACCCGTTCACTGGGTCCGGCCTGTCCAGCACAATGACCTGTGTATTCGTCTGCGCCGCCGCCTCCAGCAGGTAGCCGAGCGTCGCCGGATACGTATAAAACCTCGCTCCCGCATCCTGAACGTCGAACACCACGGCATCCAGCGTCTTCAGCACATCCATGGGTGGCCTTTTCTTGGCGTCCGTGCCGCCATACATGGAATACACCGTCACCCCGGTCACCGAGTCCACCGTGTCTTCCACTTTCAGGTCGTCTTGCGCGCCAAAGATTCCATGCTCGGGCGCGAAAATCGCCATCAGCTTCACTCCTGGCGCCGCCGCCAGCACGTCGATCGTCCGTTTGCCCTGCCCATCCACACCCGTGTTGTTGGTCAGCAGGCCGATCTTCAACTCCGCCTTGTCCGGCTGCTTCAGTGACGCAAAATTCTCCTGCTCCAGCACGTCAATTCCGGTAAGCACGTGCCCGTTCCGCGCCGCCACCCTGCGCGATGCCGCTGCAGCTTCGTTGTATCCCGTGATCGAGAGCTGTCGCTCCCGCTCGCTTGAACTCACGTCCAGGTGCAGCAACGCCGCCACGGCCGTCGCCACCCGGGAGCGCAATGAAATAAGCTGCGGTCCCTGTCGCGGCAGGACCGAATTCGTCAGCAGGATCACATACGTATTCGTGTACGGGTCAATCCACATCGACGTTCCCGTAAACCCCGTGTGCCCGAACGATCCCACCGGCAGCAGCGCTCCGCGGTTCGACGAAAATGACGAATCAATATCCCAGCCCAGCCCGCGCACCTCGGTGGCATTGGGCGGCTGCTGCGGCGTCGTCATCTTTTCAATGATGTCCGGGTCCAGAATGCTCTTACGGCTGATCAGCGCCTGCGCGTACAGCGCCAGGTCGCCCGCCGTGGAAAACACGCCGGCATGTCCCGCCACGCCGCCCATCCGCTCCGCGCGCGGATCGTGCACCACGCCGCGCAGGATCCTGTTGCGGTCCGGCGCGTAGGTCTCCGCAATCTTGTTTCTCCACTCCGGCGGCGGCAGGAAGCGTGTGTGCTTCATGCCCAGCGGCTCAAAAATGTGTACCTCAGCGTATTTGTCCAGCGGCATGCCGGAAAGCCGCTGCACCATCTCGCCCAGCACGATGAAATTGGTGTCGCTATAGATAAAGATCGAGCCCTGCGGCGCCTGCAGCTTCTCTTCATGCGCCAGGCGAAACGCGGTATCGCGTCCATCCCACGCCGGGTTCAAGTCAATGTCCGGCCGCAGTCCTGAATAATGCGTGAGCAGCTGCCGCACCGTCACCGTGTCTTTCCCGTTCATTCCAAAATCCGGGATGTAGTGCGCCACCGGCTCTTCCAGCCGCACCTGCCCGTACTGCACCAGGCGCATCACGCTGGGCGTGGTGGCCACCACCTTGGTGAGCGATGCCAGGTCAAAAATCGTGTCCACCGTCATCGGCTCGGCCCGCGGCGTGGTGGCGCGCAGCCCAAAAGCCTTCTGGTGCGCCACTCGTCCGCCATGCCCCACCACCAGCACCGCACCGGTGATGGTGCGGTCATTGATTTGCTCCTGCACCAGTTGGTCAACCACTGAGAAATTGGCGGTCTCTTTTGCCGCCGCGGATTTCTTCTTTTTATCCGGCGGCGCGGCAAAACAATTTGCCAGCAAAATGATGACGGCAATAAAAGTGATGGCTTTGCGTGGGAATATCATCTGTGGACTGAGTGTGTTATAAACCGAAAACAAAAGCAACACGAGGACATTTTCTGCACCAAAGTGTCAATCCCGTCCTGACCCACGAGTTCAGCGGCCAGGACACGCAGTTTCAGCGGGCCTTTGACCTTCTGCGCTCCGCCATCGCTCAACGCGCCTTTCCCGGCGCGGCCGTGGCCGTGGCCCGGCACGGACAGCTGATCGCCCACAAAGGGCTCGGGCATTTCACTTATGGCCCCTGCTCCCGGCCCGTTAAGCCTTCCACAATTTATGATCTGGCTTCAGTCACCAAGGTGGTTGCCACCACCACCGCCTGCATGGTCCTGTACGACCGCGGCCTGTTCAAGCTGGACCAGCCATTGGCGGAAGTTCTGCCCGATTTTGCGCGCTCCGGCCCGAACTCCACCGACCCTCGCCGCCTGCAAGTCACCCTGCGCATGCTGCTGGCACACTCTTCCGGACTCCCGGCTTACGTCAAGCTCTTCCTCACCGCCAATAGCAAAGACGAACTCCTGCGCCAGGCGCTTGCCGTCCCGCTTTCCGCCGCTCCCGGCAGTCACGCCGAATACAGCGACATTGGCTTCATCCTGCTCGGCGAAGCCCTGGAACGATTGGCTGGCGAGCCTTTGGACAGCTTCTGTAAACGTGAAATATTCGATCGTCTTGAGCTCGCTGCCTTGGGCTTCCATCTGCCCCGCCACCCCTATCGGGCCTGGACTGCTCCAAGCGAAGATGATCGCACCTTCCGTCGTCGGATCATCCGTGGTGAGGTCAATGACGAGAACGCTTTTGTCATGGGCGGAGTCGCCGGCCATGCCGGCTGTTTTTCCTCGGCCCTCGACGTGTCAGTTTTTGCACAGTGTATGTTGCAGGGCGGCACGCCCCTGGTCCGCAAAGAGACCATAGAAATTTTTACCCGCCGCGAGGATTTTCCACCCGGTACCTCTCGCGCCCTGGGGTGGGATACGCCCTCCCAACCGTCTCAATCAGGAAAATATTTTTCCTCGCGCGCCTATGGCCATTTGGGCTATACAGGTACTTCACTATGGATTGATCCTGAACGTCAGCTTTCGGTTACGCTGCTAACCAATCGCACCTGGCCGGACCGTGGTTCGCAGGCGATCAAGCAAGTCCGGCCCGCTTTCCACGATGCCGTTATCGAAGCATTGAAATGAAGAGGCCATCCCGCGTGAGCTCTCCTGACGCGACCATCGGCGACCTGAAAACGGAGCAGCAGAACACTGCCTCCACCGCCCTGGACACCATGTCCGCGCTGGAGATCGCGCGCCTCATCAACCATGAAGATAAGAAAGTAGCCGTTGCCGTAGAGCAGGCGTTGCCCCAGATTGCCCAGGCCATTGATGCCATCGCACATGCAATTTTCCATGGCGGAAGGCTGATTTACGTAGGCGCCGGCACCAGCGGCCGCCTCGCCGCCCTGGACGCTTCGGAGTGCCCGCCTACCTTCAACACTGATCCCAAAACCGTCCAATACGTTATCGCCGGAGGCGACAAAGCCCTGGGCCGCGCCACCGAATACAGTGAAGACTCCCGCGCCATCGGCCGCAGTGATATGGCCCGGCGCAAGCCCGGCAAGAAAGATGTCGTCGTCGGCCTGGCTGCCAGCGGCCGCACGCCCTATACCGTGGCCGCGTTGGAACATGCACGCAAGAAAGGGGCCAAAACCGTCGGCGTGGTATGCAATCGCAATTCGGAGCTGGGACGGATGGCCGATATCGAGATCGTCGCCGAGGTCGGTCCGGAAGCAGTTTCCGGATCAACTCGCATGAAGGCCGCTTCTGCACAGAAGATGGCATTGAACATGCTCTCTACTGGAGCAATGGCGCGTCTGGGATATATCTACGGGAACCTGATGGTTAACGTAAGTATTCAAAACCAGAAACTCCGGGAACGCGGTCTGATTATTCTGCAAAAAGCCGCCGGAGTTGACCGCCAGACCGCATCAAAAACACTTAAGTCCACGGATAACCATGTGGCCGTGGCCCTCATCATGTTGAAGACCGGCTTGAGCCGGAAGCAGGCACTTACAAGACTCAAAAGCGTCAAAGGCAACGTTCGGCACGCACTGGCCGTGGGTAATCCAAAATTGGGGTAATCTAAATGAAGATTGTTCCGAAATCAGGGGCCGGTCGTTCGCCCGTAGCCGGTCCAATGCCCCCGAACGGCGTTGGCGACCTGCGCAAGCCGGTTTCGCGCAGCCGGACGATCCGCATTGATTTCCGGGACGTGCCACCTTCAGAGAGTCTTATGGATAAATTTGTAATCCGCGGCGGCAATCCCCTGGTAGGCAGCGTCCGTATCAGCGGCGCAAAGAATGCCGCCCTGCCGGCCATGGCAGCTTCCATCCTCACCGATGAGCCGGTAATCCTGGAAAACATCCCTGACGTTCGCGATATCCAGACCGAGCGCAACCTGCTGGTCTCCATGGGCGCTGATGTGGAACTCGGCTATGGCCGCGCCGCTCACCGCACCACTATTTCCTGCAACAAACTGGGGAATCCGGAAGCAGCCTACGAACTGGTAAAGACCATGCGTGCCTCCACCCTGGTCCTGGGACCGCTGGTCGCCCGCATGGGCCGCGCTCGCGTCTCCCAGCCCGGCGGTTGCGCCATCGGCGCACGTCCCATCGATCTTCATATCAAAGGCCTGGAAAAGCTTGGTGCATCCATCAAGCAGGAACACGGCTATATTGAGGCCAGCGCCGAACGGCTCCACGGCGGCCACATCATCTTTGACAAGATTACCGTCACCGGCACTGAGGACCTCATGATGGCGGCCACGCTTGCTGAAGGCGAGACCATCATGGAAAACTGCGCCCGCGAACCCGAGGTCACCGACCTTGCCGCTCTCCTCACCAAGATGGGCGCCCGGATCTCCGGAGCCGGCACGCATACCATCCGGATTCATGGCGTGGAAAAGCTTCACGGCGCGCGGCATCGCATCATCCCTGACCGCATTGAGGCCGGCACCTTCGTGATTGCCGCTGTCCTCACCGGAGGCGACCTCACGCTGAACAACTGCGATCCCGGTCATCTTGGCGCTCTGATCCAGAAACTGGAAGAATGCGGCGTCAGCATTACCACCGGGATGGATTCCATGCGCGTCACCAACGGCCACCAGCTCGTCGCCGCCGATGTGAGCACAGAAGAATTTCCCGGCTTCCCCACTGACATGCAGGCGCAGTACATGACGCTGGCCACGCAGGCGCAGGGCACATCCATCATCACGGAAAACATCTTTGAAAACCGCTTCATGCATGCCGGCGAATTAGCGCGCATGGGCGCCAACATCCGCGTGGAAGGCCGCCGCGCCATTGTCCGTGGCCGCACGCCGTTGAGCTCCGCCGCGGTTCAGTGTTCTGACCTCCGCGCCTCCGCCTCGCTCGTCATCGCCGCTCTTGTAGCCGACGGCGAAACCATTCTCGACCGCGTCTATCACATTGACCGCGGCTATGAGCGCATCGAAGAAAAGCTCAAGAGCGTCGGCGCGCAGATTCGCCGCATGGGTGAGATTCTGCCTAAGCGCGCAGCTGCTCCCAGCGT
>DASTPO010000400.1:0-3022 GCA_035762225.1 Candidatus Angelobacter sp. | reverse complement strand
ATCGGCAGCCCGTCCATGCCTTACCTGAATTCACTGGCCACGCAGCATGCTTTGGCGACCAACTATTTTGCCAACACGCATCCTTCCATCGGCAACTATTTTATGTTGACCACGGCCAACGTTGAGACCAATGACGACGCCACCACCCTGACCTTCAGCTCTGACGATATTTCGCAGGCGCTTACCGCTGCCGGCAAAACCTGGAAAGCCTATATGGAAAGCCTGCCCTCGGCGGGTTACACCGGCGGGGATGTGTATCCGTATTTCAAGCATCACGATCCCTTCGTCTACATGAAGGATGTGTTGGGTTCGAGCACGCAGACCGCCAACGTGGTCCCGTTTACCCAGATCACCACCGACTTGAACGCCGGAACGCTGCCGAGCTATGCCTTCATCGCGCCTAACGCAGAGGACGATGCCCACGATTGCCCCGGCGGCGCCCCTGTCTGCCTAGACACTGACAAGCTGGCTGCGGCGGACACGTGGCTCAAGAACAATATCGATCCCCTGATAACTGCTCCGGCGCTCGCCAATAGCGTCTTCATCATCGTGTTTGACGAATCGCTTGACGTAGATGTCGTGAACGGGGGCGGCAAAGTGGCGTGGGTGATGGCCGGCTCGCACGTGAAGTCCGGCTTCAAGTCCACCACAAACTACCAGCACCAGAGCACGCTAAGGCTGGTGCTGGACCTGTTGCGCGTCGCCGACCATCCGGGTAATTCCGCCACGGCGCCTACCATGGAAGAATTCTTCCAGTAAGCGTTCAGAACGCCATGAACAGCATCTTCTTTTTGGCCTGCTGTTTTTGTGCGAACGGTCGGTTCAGGAATTCCACCATCGGCGCCATCGCGGCAAAGCGCGCGGCCAGTTCGGGAACCAGCTTTGGCGAGGTGAGCAGTTTGATGTCCAGCTTGGTTTCCAAATACCACTGCTTGCGCCGCAGCAGGTCCTCCGCCGGATGGTCCACCGGAAAACCCTTGGGCATGCGGCTCAACTGCTCTCCCTCCAGGCCGCCGGTAAGGCGCTTCAGCTTTTTGTCCGCCAGGATCGTCTTGAATTCTTCATGGTGCTCCTGCAGCAAAGTGCGATAAGCCAGAAGCTCGTCGCGGTCCGGCCCCCATACGCCGCCGAAAGCCAGCACTTCTTTTTCAGTGAAATGGAAATAAAACACAGCGCCTTCTCGCTTGACCGCGGTGCTGCGGGGAAAGATGGCGGCAACGTGCGTCTTGTAGGGCGTCTTGTCGGGCGAGAAGCGCGTGTCGCGATAGATGCGGTACACGGATTTCTCCGGCGCATTCACGTAATTGGGCGCGAAGCGCGCAAACTCCTCGCTCAGGCGGCCCACCAGCTCCAGCATCGGCATCTTGATCAGCGACTCGTACTTCTCCTTGCGCGGCTGGAACCACTCGCGACGGTTGTTGCGCTTGAGCGCGCGCAGGAATTTGATAGCGTCTGGGGAGAAGCCGGGGAAGGTATTCTTCGTCATTCGAGGGAGGATAGATAATTGCGCCATTGGTCAGACTCGGATACGGATTTAAGAAAGCGATTGCGTTTTTCGAGAAGGCGATGCAAGTGGGCTTTCAATACAAGGATATCAAAGGACTTTCCCAGAAAGGAAAAGGGCGAGGAGAAGTTGAGCCGGTCAAGCATCAGAGTGTTGGAGCCTTGCGGTTCGAAGGTATGATCGTGCCGGAAACTTCGGAACGGTCCTCTGACCATCTCGTCGCGAAAATATTTAGGGCGATCCAAGACAGTGATCCGCACCGTCATGGAGAAAAACATCCCCAGGTGTCGGGCCCGCCATTCAACCTCCTCGCCCAGCCCGATCAGGCCGGTGGTTACGCCGCCAATGGCGCGTTCCTGCGTATTTGCAACAGAAGACGTGTGAAGATCAATACTCCGAGCCAGGTCGAAGCAGCGTTCGATTGGAGCGTGGATAATGGTTTGGAGTTTGAGTTCCGTGGGTGAACCTTGTGCCGCCCCTACGGGGCTTGATCTTCTTATGTCGCGTTACCCAGGCCTTCCGGCCTGGGCTAAGGCTCGTTCGCGCCTGCGGCGCTGGTGTGACGTGGTCCCGAGCTTTCCTCTGTGTTGGAAGCTGATCTGCCATCCTCTGCGAAGCATCAGCGGCTAAGCGAGAGTCGCGGCTTTCTCCGCAATCAGCTTCTTTACCCGCTCTACGAACTGCGCCACCGGCACCGTGCCTTCGGGCTGCTGCTGGCCCCGGACGCGCACGTTCACCGCGCCCGACTCGGCCTCTTTTTCGCCCACCACCAGAATGAACGGCACTTTCTGCAGTGCATGCTCGCGGACTTTGGCATTCATCTTTTCATTGCGATCGTCCAGATGCACTCTGATTCCGGCATCTTTCATCTGCTCGACGACTTTCTTGCCGTAGTCGACATGCTTCTCGCTGATGGGCACAATCGCCACCTGCACTGGCGATAGCCACACCGGAAATGCGCCGGCGTAGTGCTCAATCAGCACGCCGAAGAACCGCTCGATCGAACCATACAGCGCGCGATGCACCATCAGGGGCCGCTTGCGCGTGCCGTCTTCCGCCACGTACTCCAACCCAAACCGCTCGGGCAGGTTCCAGTCAAACTGGATGGTGGAGAGCTGCCAGGGCCGCCCGATGGCGTCCACCAGCTTTACGTCAATCTTGGGGCCGTAGAACGCGGCTTCGCCGGGAATCGTCTTGTAAGGAATGTTGCGGCGCTGGAGCGCCGTTTCCAGTGACCGGTTGGCCGGCTCCCACTTTTCCGCGCCGCCAAGAAAGTTCTTGGTGTCGTTGGGGTCCCAGGTGCTCAGCTCGACCTGGTATTCGGTGAAGCCGAAAGCTTTCAATACCGCCAGCGCAAAATCCATGCAGCCGACGATCTCATCTTCAATCTGCTCCGGGGTGCAGAAGATGTGGGCGTCATCCTGGGTAAAGCCGCGCACCCGCAGCAGGCCGTGCATCACGCCGGAACGCTCGTAGCGATAAACGGTGCCCAGCTCGCCATAGCGCTGCGGCAGGTCG
>DASTPO010000399.1:0-2000 GCA_035762225.1 Candidatus Angelobacter sp. | reverse complement strand
CTGAGAAAAGATGTGCCTAAATGCGGAACTGCTGTGGACACACGAATCAATTCTCGACTCTCATGCGGCATGAGCGCATATTTCTCTCGGATTACAACGAATATTAAGCAAAAATAGCGCACCAAGCGCAGCTAGTAAAACAGGTACTTTCTCCACTTGATGTCCGATCGGCCGATCATTCTCATGATGTGCCGGCTGGTATGGAGCGTAAACGGCCGCGGCTCCTTCATCAGCTTCATGTCAGTTTCTGAGACCAGCCGGTTGCCCTTCCTGCGGTTGCAGGGATGGCAGCAGGCCACAAGGTTCTCCCATGTGGACGATCCTCCGCGCGAACGCGGAACCACGTGGTCCAGTGTCAGTTCGCTCGAGGGCAGCACCACGCCGCAGTACTGGCAGGCATTGCGGTCGCGCAGCAGGATGTTCTTGCGCGATAGGGCCCGGGTCTGGTGCGGAATGCGCCGGTACTCCAGCAGGCGGATCACTGAGGGCACCCGCATGGCCAGCCGCGCCGCGTGGAGAAAATGTCCATTCTCCTCTTCCGGCATCGCCAATCCCTTGAGCACCAGCACAATTGCGCGCCGGGCGGCGCAAATGTTGATTGGCTCATAAGAAGCGTTCAAAACCAGCACAGGAGTCTGCATCAGCAGCGTCTTGCGTGGCTTTGGCGCTTCGGCCGGTGGTTCGCCGTGGTGGCGTTTGGCTCTTCTGTCCCGTTCATGCATGGCCCTGAGTTCCTCCGTGGCGGCGAATCAGTGTGGACTGACTCACCACTCGTATCACCCTCCAGCAATTTCGCTGGCCAAATCGCGGGCTTTCAGGCAGACGTCCCTCGCACCAGCAAGGAACTATCTCGATGAAGCGACCCAAAGCCCACTTCCTTTGTGGCCCGCGCTACCGTAGCCACAAAAACCTCTTTAGCGCCGGCTCGGCGCAGTACCCGGGCACATTCGCCTGCTGTGGTCCCGGTGGTCATCACGTCATCCACCAGCAGAATGCTCCAGCCCTTCACCTTGTCCGGCCTTCTGACAGCGAAGGCCCCGCGCACGTTGGCGCGTCTCTGGTGTCGCGTCAGGCCGGTCTGTGACGCCGTATCGCGCGTCCGCACCAGAGAAGCTGTATCTAATTCGATGCTGCTGGATGGCTGCGCGGACCGAAAAGCGCGCGCGATAGCTTCCGCCTGATTGAATCCGCGTGTTTTGCGCTTGCCCAACCAGAGCGGAACCGGTATTAACAGCAATCGGTCAGGAAGGGCCAGCGGCGCCGTCGCCCGATGGACCAACTCCCCTAATAGCGTTCCGGCAGGCTTTATCCCGTTGTATTTGAAGAGGTGAATCAGGTCGCGTAGCTCGCCTTCATAGGCCCCGAACGCAACGGCCTGTCTGAATTGGGGCTGCACCCGGCGGCAAAGCCCGCATACCGGCCCGTCTTCGCTCTGCGCGTAACTGCTGAAAAGTTTTTCGCCACAGAAACGGCAGAGAAGGCCATCGAGCGGCACGATTTTTGCCTGGCAATCCCGGCAGACTGGAAGATTGGAAAAGGTGAGAAGTGGTGAACTGCAAATCCGGCAGTCAGCGGGAACCAGCACGGAGAACAAACTCTCGGCGGCAGCTTTGAACGCAATACCTACGCCATCGCGGAAGGATAAGGTGCGATGAGAACTCTCGTCGGACCGGCTTGGGGCGCTACTACTGAAGACGACCCTCCTCTTTTCACTCCTGGAAGGATGCTCTGCGGGCAAGTATAGCCTTGTTGCTGCTGGACTTCAATGAAATCGGCGTGAATTCACGCGGAAACCGCGCTTCGGTTACCGTCCCGATCGCTTTGGCTTGCCGCGATCCACCCGTCAGAACCGTCTCCATTTGTAACTACATGCGCCGATGTGCTAACGTGCCGACGATTCGATCAGCGCGCAACAACCCTTGGGGAGGAAAACTGTGGCCGAGTCCGTACCTGCGAAAGTAGAAGAACCAAAATTTCAACCGTACGTGCCGGCGGAGGAG
>DASTPO010000398.1:0-2910 GCA_035762225.1 Candidatus Angelobacter sp. | reverse complement strand
AGCGCCGTCTCCACAAAAAACATGATCAGGGGCATTGCCACAAGCAGTGAGATCAGCAACTGCACCCTGTCCCACCGGTGATGCTGGTAGCCTGACGAGCCCTCAATGAAGAGGCGAATGCCATACAGAGAGGCCGCCAGTCCGAAATAGAGCAAAGAGAATTCTTTCCGCTTCACGCGGACCAGGAAGAGCGTGCCGGCCGCAACCCCGGCGGAAGCGATCACGACGCCGAAGAGCATCCGTACCAGGTCCACCGAGGAAAAGAGAGGTGATGAGTTCATACGTCTTGGCAACCACGCAGCGTTGTCACGGATTGAGAATCACCTTCCCGAATTGCTCGCTCTTTTCCAGGCGTTCATGCGCGGCTGCGGCTTCACGCAAAGGAAAGCTTTTATCCACCACGGGCCTAATTTTGCCGGCAAAGATATGTTTCATGACGTCATGAAAGTCGCCCATGGTTCCCATGAATGAGCCCAGGAAGGAAAGCTGGCGGGCAAAGAGGAACCGGATATCGAAGCTGGCATCCGGGCCGGTGGTGGCGCCGCAGGTCACCAGTTTGCCGCCCGGCTTCAGCGATTTCATGCTCTCCTGCCATGTGGCCTGCCCCACATGCTCGAAAACAATATCGCACATCTGGCGATTGGTGATGGTCTTTACCTCATTGGCGATCTTCTGCTTGTAGTGATTGATCACGTGGTCCGCGCCCAGCTCGCGGCACTGGTCCAGTTTATTTTCGTCGCCCGCCGTGGCGATGCAGGTTGCGCCGAACATCTTGCATATCTGGATGGCGATGGTGCCGATGCCCGAGCCTCCGCCCAGCACCAGCACATGATCGCCGGGCTTGATGCCGCACCGGCTTACCAGCATGTGCCATGCGGTGACAGAGACCAGCGGAAGAGAGGCAGCCTCATCATAGGTAAGCTCCTCGGGTATGGGTAGCACGCTCACGCGCGGCACGGCGATGTATTCGCAATTGCCCCCATCGTTCAGATAACCCAGCACGCTGAACTGCGGACAGAAATTCTGCTGGCCTTCCGTACATTTGGGACAGACGCCACAAAAAGTCATGGGTGAAAGCAACACGCGCTGTCCGGCTTTCAAGTCGGTGATGTACTCGCCCACCTCGGCGATGTCGCCGGAGACATCACTGCCATTGATGTGCGGCAGCTTCACGCCGGGCAGTCCTTTGCGGATAAAAAGGTCCAGATGGTTCAGCGCGCAGGCCTTCACCTTGATCAGCGCCTGGTCTTTACGCGGCTGCGGATCAGGAACATCTTCATATTTCAGAACTTCAGGACCGCCGAACTCATGGAAGCGGATGGCCTTCATCGGTCAGATCTCCTTGGGCGATGGCAAACAAGCGAGAGTATCAAAAATCCACCACAGAGGCACAGAGACACGAAGGAAATCTGGGACAAGATTGAATCGAGAATCTGGTAATTCGTCAATGTGCTGAATCGGAAAAGAATCACCACCGGCGACTCCGGCCGCAAATGACGCACTTGCTGAAATTACCCAATTACCAAGTTCCTTCCGGGGTTAGAATTCTTGCGCCATGATCCTGGGCCTTCACGCCATCCTCTATTCGCCAGACGCCGACAAAGCGCGGGCTTTTCTGCGCGACGTGCTGGGGTTGAAGTCAGTGGATGCGGGGCACGGCTGGTTGATTTTTGCCGCGCCGCCGGCTGAGCTTGCCGCGCATCCGGTAGAGAAAGACGAGAAACCGCATCACGAACTGTTCCTGATGTGTGACGACCTCAAAAAGACCATGCAGGAATTGGCGGCAAAAGGCGTTCGCTGCGGCGCGGTCGCTGAGGCCCGCTGGGGTTCCATCACAAAAATCCAAATGCCCGGCGGAGGCGAACTGGGACTGTACCAGCCAAAGCATCCGACGGCGTTGAAACTCTAAGGCAGTTCCAGGTTACTTGAATCCTGCTCAGCATGCTCAGTCCCCCGCCACGTGCCATCCTGCGCCGCGCACACAGAACACTCTCGCCCGATCCATGCTTACTGTGCGAAGGCGAAGGATCGGCTCCGCTGCTCTTAAGGTCGCCTATTTCCTTTTCCAGTCACGGATAAGCGATCCGGTTCGAGTCTCGAGCAATCACTTTTCGAGGGTAGGAGCCGCTCTGGAACATTCGCGACTTTTCAACGCCAGAGAAAGCACGGTCGCTTTTATTTACTCATTGATAAACTTTTTCGCCTCCCCCACCCCCCATAGACACTCTCGTTGAAAACAAAGGTCAAACCCCAATTCGATTGGACTGTCGACCGAGCAGTCGAAGGCTTTTTTTCGCGTTTTTTGACCTCGAATTGCGTTCAATTTTACTGGCTCTCGTTCGCTCGAAAATTACCAACTAATTAACACTCGTCACACGCAAGCAGGGCTTTTTCTGAGTGCTGATTGCTGACCACTGACTACTAAATTGTCAAAGACCGTACGACATCCCGGCCTGGGCCGGATCAGTGCCATTTTCCACTCGATTGTATCGTTTTTTCTTCGCTTTTGTCAAGCCGGATCCAGCGCCTTCCTTTGCGTCCAAGGTCAAAAAACAGTCCTGCCAACCCATAGAGAAGCGTACGAAGAGAAGCGTACGACTCCGACGAGGAAGCATTGTTCCAGTTCTCCGCGCCTCCGCGTCTCCGTGGTGAATTTTCGGTTATCCGCTAAAATACTCCTGTGGACATCTATGAAGAGATAACCCGGTTGCGGCGGGAAGGCCGTCGCGGCGCGCTGGCCACCATCATCAACGTGCGCGGTTCAATCCCCTCGTTTGAGTCGGCCAAGATGCTGGTGCGCGATGATGGGACCATCGTCGGGACGATTGGCGGCGGCTGCGTCGAGGCCGAGGTGTGGGAAGCGGCGCGCGAAGCCATGAAGACCGAGAAGCCGCAAACGCTGCACTTCGA
>DASTPO010000397.1:0-5089 GCA_035762225.1 Candidatus Angelobacter sp. | reverse complement strand
GGGAGACGCTCGCGAGGTCGAGGCGAATATTTTCGTCGCACTCGGCGTGTGTCTGCACGACAGAGTAGATCCATGCTCGTAAGTTCGAGCTGAAGTATGTTTGCGCCGGCTTCTCTGTTGTGGCATCGCGGTGGCCATGTTGCAGGCAGAGGGCGCAAAGAATCTTCCCATCCGTTCACCTTTGGCAGACAGGTCTCAATCGTCTGCAGTACGGCAAGTTCTCGCTGCAAAGTAATTCCTAAAATTCTCTTGGAGGAACTCGCAATGAAGAGGCGGAAACTTCCCTTATTGCTGTGCGTCGCTGCTGTGGCAGCTGGGATCGCTGTCGTGGGCATTGCCCAGACGGCGACCAATGCACCCGCAGCTTTTGCTACTCCCATCAACAACAATCAGGCGGGAGCGGTGAGTAACGGTTTCACCAACAACACGGACTTTGCCGCTGACGAAAGTGTCTTCATGGAGGAAGAAGACATCGGCGTTGGCCTGGGACCGGTGTACAACGCGCGAAGCTGCGTGGACTGCCATGCGCAGCCGAACGTGGGCGGCACCAGCCAGGTCACTGAGCTGCGCGTGGGCCACGATGACGCCGGTGGTAACTTTGTCAATCCCACACTGACGATCAATGACGGCGCCACCAGCATCCCGAACCGGTCGCTGGTGAATGATCGCGCGATCTGCGCCCAGGCCAGCTTTAACGTGCCCGGAGCGGAGAACGTCCGCGCCCTGCGCGCTACCACCAACGTTCTCGGTGACGGCTTTGTCGAGGCCATTGACAGCAATACTCTGCTGGCGATTGCCAACGCCCAGCCCGGCCAGAGCGGCGGACAGATTGCCGGCCAGTTTATCCAGGTGCCGGTATCGGAAGCGCCGGGACAGGTTCGCGGTGGACGGTTCGGGTGGAAAAACCAGCAAGCCAGCCTGCTTTCCTTCGCAGCTGACGCGTACGTAAACGAGCAAGGAGTAACCAGCCGTCTGCAGCCGACTGACACTACTTCACTGTGTGACACGGTTGCCGATCCTGAAGACCATCCTGACGCGCAAGGCCTGGCGGACATCGATCACTTTGCCCGCTTCATGCGCGCGACACAGACTCCTCCGGTTGACGCCACCCTGGCGGCCACGTCAGACGCGAAAACGGGCGCGAGCCTGTTCAACGCCATTGGCTGCAATATCTGCCACGTCACGTCGATTACGACTTCGCCGGCGGGTACTGTCATCAACGGCGGCGCCTTCACCGTGCCGGCGGCCCTGGGCAACAAGATCATCCATCCGTACTCTGATTTCCTGCTGCATGACGTGGGGACGGGCGATGGCATTGTCCAGAATGGCGGGCAGAGCACCGCGAACAAGATGCGCACCGTGCCTCTCTGGGGCGGACGCACCCGTGACCGGTTGATGCATGATCTGCTGTCCTTCACCCGCAATGACGCGATTCTGCGTCACGGCGGCGAGGCCACCGGCGTGATCAACAACTACCGTTCGCTGACCACCACGCAGAAGAACCAGTTGATTACGTTCCTGCAATCTCTGTAGATTAGCGTTTCTAGCGGCAGGCGAGACGTTTCTTGGTCTCGCCTGTTTTTTTCCTGGTACCACTTGAGGTTTTCCATGAAGGCAGTTTCGCGAATCGCTTTATCCGCAATTGCAAGCCTGTCGTTCATCGCCGGATGTTCCAAAAATTCCGGCAGCGCAATCCCCGTTGAAAAGCCTATTCCTGTTTCCACTCCGCAACCATCGCCTGCCGTTGCGGCGGCGCCCCTGCGTAAACTGCCCGCGCCTACTCAGGCGGAGGTGCAGGCTGCATTCCAGCGCGTCTTCGCAAACGATTTCACCCTCGATCCCGGCCGCGGCTCTTTTATTGTGGGTGATTTCAACGGCGACGGTGCGGAAGACATTGCTTTTCTGGCTCGTCCGGCCCAGGGCAAGCTGGACGAGATCAACAGTGAACTCGCCAACTGGATCATCCAGGATGCCGATCATGCATTCCTTGCGCCTCCTGGCAAATCGGTGGTTGTGCCGAGCAGGCAAGCGCGTCCTCAAGTTCAAAAAGGTGAAGCGGTGCTGGCCATCATTCACGGCTTCGGCCCCAGCGGTTGGCGCAATCCGGATGCCAGGCAGGCTTATGTGATAAAGCATGGCGCGGCTCCATTCGCGGGAATCGCGCCTTCCCACAGTGAGAAGGCTATCCGCGTCATGAAACTGCCGACGCAAACAGACATCATTCTCGAGGTTCGCGACAACAAGAAGGGATTTCTTTTCTGGACAGGCGGAGCCTACGCCTGGCACCCAAGCCAGGGATGAAACTGGAACCACCGCCATTCTTCGCGGACTTGACGGACATCCACGGCGTGAACTATAACTTCTCTCGATCTGGTTCATTGGGAAGCGCGGTGAAAATCCGCCACTGCCCCGCAACTGTATTGGCTGAGAGCTTGAGCAACATGCCACTGAGAAGATCCGGGAAGGCGCTCAAGTTCGATGAAGCCTGAGTCAGGAGACCGGCCAGATCTAAAGTCAATTGGGCGTTCCGGAGCGCAGGGATTTCCGGAGAGCTTTCGAGCGGTCTTGGGTTCGGTTTTCTGCAACAGTGAAAATCGCTTTTTCGATTCTGATGACACTCCCAGCGATTTGTCTTTTTGCCCGGGATTGCCAACCGACTTGATCATCCACGAACCGGCAAAGCCTCCAAACCTCATCTGCAACTCACCCGTTGACCACTTCCGCGGGAGGAGTTTCTTATGCAGGCAGTCCATCGTGCCGCTTTTGTTCTGGCGTTTACGTTCATTACTTTTCAGGTGTGTTCAGCCGCAGGCAGTACCATCTCGGGCACCGTCACCGACCCGCTCGGCGCCGTTGTCTCTAATGCGCAGGTCCAGCTCCTGCATCATGGCAAGATCATTGCCTCTACCGTTACCGATGCAGAAGGTAAATACCATTTTGCCCCGCTTCCTGCGGGACGCTACCAGGTGAAGACGCAGGCCCCGTCTTTCTCGTCCGAGCAGAGTGACACGATTTATATAGGCGGCGGAGGTAGCGCGACCGTCGATCTTACCCTGAAGATCGGCGCGGTAACCCAGCAGGTGGTCGTGTCCGCTACCGGGAACAGCGTGCCGGAGACGCAGGTTGGCGCTTCCGTTTCCGTCACTCCATCCGAGCAATTTCAGCACAAAGTTGAGGCGCTGGAGCCATTGCGCAATGTGCCGGGAGTGCAGATTCTTGAAACCGGCCAGCGGGGAGTCACCGAATCAATCTTTATTCGCGGAGGCGAGAGCAAGGCCAACAAGGTGCTGCTGGACGGTGTTTCCATCAACGAAATTGGCGGCACCGTGGACTTCGGCGGCGTCTTCAGCACAGGAATCTCGCAGGCGGAAGTGTTGCGCGGTTCAAACAGCGTGCTGTATGGAGCTGACGCGCTGGCGGGTGTGCTCAATCTAACGACCGAAAAAGGCTCCACGTCGATACCGCTGCTGAGCTATGCCTTTGACGCGGGAAACTTCAACAGCCTGCACCATGACGCGGCGCTGGGCGGCGTCTTTCGCCAGCTCGATTACTTCGGCGCGTTTTCCCGGTTCGATGGCGGCAACACTTCTACGGCTCCGCATTTTCACAATGCCACGGTGGCGGCCAACATGGGCTGGACGCCCGTGACATCCACGAGCCTGCGGCTCACCGTCCGCCGCGTGGCCGCCAAAGTGGACCTCCCCAACGCCATCGATTTCTTTGCCATTCCGGATGACTCCTTTCAGTCACAGAGCAACACCTATATCGGAGCGACGCTGCAGAACCAGACTACGTCTCATTGGCATAACCTGCTGCGCTACGGCGCCACGCGCCAGCAGTCTGAGTTTGTGAACCCGTCACCCTCGGGGATTTTTGATCCTGGTTCAGGAAACTTTCTGGGTAAAGTGGTGACCATCCGCGGCGCGAACGGCTTCAGCACGACAGGCCAGGCGATCCTCGATTTTGCCGGGAGCTATCCGCAGCAGTTTTTCATCCTGAATAATCGCGACTCGGTAAACTTTCAGTCAGATTACGGGTTCAGCCCGCACCTGACCGGCTTGCTGGGTTTTTATTATGAGAATGAGCGTGGTCCGGCGCCTGCGGAGCGCAGCAACTTCAGTTACCGCGGCGAATTGCACGGCAATCTGTGGAGCCGCTTTTATGCCACGCTGGGGCTTGGCGTGGAGAAGAACCAGGTCTTTGGCACGGCGCTCACGCCCCGCGTCTCACTGGCCTACTATCTGGTGCGGCCGCGCGCCAGCGGGCTGCTCGCCGGCACCAGGCTCAAATTCAATTACGGGCAGGGAATCCAGGAACCCGACATTTTTTCTGAGAGCAACTCGCTTTTTGATCTCCTTTCAGAATTGCCGAACGGTGCACAGCTCATCTCGCAGTTTCATGTCCAGCCAATCGGAGCCGTGCGCTCGCGCAGCTATGATGCCGGCATTGAGCAGCTGGGCTGGAATGGCCGGGCACGGCTCGCGGTAACGCTTTTCTACAACCGCTTCAATGACCAGATCGAGGATGTCACTCCCGGCGGCCTGACGCTACTGGGAGTCCCGGATGCGGTGGTCGCCAATTTGCCGTTTGGGGCTTTTGTGAACTCGCTGGCCACCCGGGATTTGGGCGCCGAAACCGAGTTGGAACTGGAGCTCGGGCACGGCTTCTCAGTTCGTGCCGCGTACACGTATCTTGACGGCGTAGTGCGCCGTTCTTTTTCCAGCGACGAGTTGTTTCCATCGATCAACCCACAGATTCCCAATGTCCCTATCGGCGCATTTTCTCCTCTGGTCGGCAACCGCCCCTTCAACCGCGCTCCTCATACCGCCAGTTTCTACCTGGGGTACAGCCGGCGGAAGCTCACGCTAACGGTCAGTGGAAATTTTGTAAGCCGTCGTGACAGCAGCACATTTCTTTTTGACCCCTCGTTTGGCCCGGGCATGCTTCGTCCCAATCGAAACCTGGCGGAGGCGTATCAGAAGATCGATTTCGGCGGCAGTTATCGCCTCGGCCGGCATTTGGAGCTTTATTCCTCGATCCAGAACCTTGTGAGCCAGCACTATGATCCCGTTCCGGGCTTTCCCGCGTT
>DASTPO010000396.1:0-22544 GCA_035762225.1 Candidatus Angelobacter sp. | reverse complement strand
AACAAAAATATTCTGTGACCTTCTGCCTGACAAAGAACCGAATTTATCGCCTTGATTCAGCCCGGCTAATCATTTCCTCACCAGTAAAGAGATTCCAGAGTGGACGTTTCCCGATCAGGAAAGCGATACCAGCTGTGGACGTTTCCCGGGGCTCATCCCATTCTCTCGCGACGCGCCATCCCGAAGCCGAACACTTCAACGACCGCTGCGACCTTCTCAAGAATTTCCGTGAGGCTGAGGGATCGGCTCCGCTGCACACGGGAGCAAATGTATCCCACGGATGCGTTTGAATCGGCAGGGTGTCAACGACCCTCTTTTTGCATTTCAATCTGGCTGGCTTCGATCATCGCGCTCCAGAACTTCTCGCTTTTCGGATAAATGGGCGGCAACTCCCGCACATTCGGTCAGGCCATCCTGAAGACGGTTCTGCCCCGCGAAGCATGCTAAAATAGTACCTGCAGCTGCGGTCCCGCCTTGCCAGCCACATCCCCTATACGACGCGAAGCCGACTTGCGTGCTGAGCGGCGCTGCAACAGGTGCGGATCGATGATGGCTTAGGCCACTCTGCAGAGCGGTTTTAGCACGCGACGCGTGCTACCAGAAAGAAGTTCCAGAAAAGCCAATGATTTCAGTCAGTAACGTCTCCATGCGCTACGGCGCAAAAGTATTGTTTGAAGAGGTCTCCACGGCGTTCACGCCGGGGAAGCGCTATGGCCTGACCGGCCCCAACGGCGCCGGCAAGACCACCTTCATGAACCTGCTCTCGGGCGAACTGGAGCCGCAGAAGGGCAGCGTGGTGCGTCCCAGGAAGCTCAGCGTGCTCAGCCAGGACCAGTTCGCTTTTGACGCTTTTCGCGTGATTGACACCGTAATCATGGGCAACAAGCGCCTGTGGAGCGCGCTGGAAGAGCGCGACCGAATCTACGAAAAACCGGAAATGTCCAATGAAGACGGCATGCGCCTCGGCGAGTTGGAAGGCATCGTCGGCGAAGAAGACGGTTACTCCGCGGAGAGTGACGCGGCCATCCTGCTGCAAGGCCTTGATATCCCTGACGAGTTCCATCACCGCAAGATGAGCGAGATTCAGGGCGGACAGAAGATGCGCGTGCTGCTGGCGCAGGCGCTGTTCGGACACCCGCAAGCCCTGCTGCTCGACGAGCCGACGAACCACCTGGATCTCGACTCCATTCACTGGCTACAGGATTTTCTCAATCGCTATGACGGTGTGCTGATCACGATCTCGCATGACCGCCATTTCCTGAACAGCATCTGCACCCACATTGCCGACATCGATTATGAAACCATCATCACCTACACCGGCGGCTATGACGACATGGTGATGGCCAAGACGCAGATCCGCTCGCAGATTGAATCGCAGAACGCGCAACGGGAAAAGAAGATTGCCCAGTTGAATGAGTTTATCGCACGCTTTGCCGCCGGTACTCGCTCCAGCCAGGTGCAGTCGCGGCGCAAGGAAGTGGAGCGGCTGCAGGTAACGGAGCTGGCCCGGTCCAACATCGCGCGTCCGTTCCTCAAGTTCGAGATGAAGCGCCCTTCCGGCAAGCACATCCTGGAGTTGGAAGGCGTTACCAAATCTTATGGCGACGCGGAGATCGTGCAGGGTTTTACCGCCAGCGTGCTGCGCGGAGAAAAAATCGCGTTGATGGGGCGCAACGGCGCGGGCAAGACCACGCTGCTCAACGCGCTGCTGGCCAACTCGCCTACCACGCCGGAGACCGAGCTGCGCAAAACCTCAGGTTATGGCGGAGCGTTTATTGACGGCGGCAAGGTGGTCTGGGGACATGAAGCCGCGGTCGGCTATTTCCCCCAGGACCATCGCAGCCTGATTGAGCCGGGCATGACGATTCTGGACTGGATTTTCCAGTGGGATCCGTCGGTATCGAACGAAGAGATCCGCGGCCTGCTGGGGCAGATGTTGTTTGGCCGCGATGAAGCCAACAAAAAGACTGAAGTGCTCTCCGGCGGCGAGGCGGCGCGCATTCTCTTTTGCAAGCTGATGCTGCAAAAGCCCAACGTACTGGTGTTCGATGAGCCTACGAACCACCTTGACCTTGAATCGATTAACGCGCTCAATATCGCGCTGCAACGCTACCAGGGAACCGTCCTGCTGGTGACGCATGACCACGACCTGATCGACGAGGTTGCCACCCGCATCTGGCACTTCGATCACCACAAGATCGAAGACTTCAAGGGCAACTACGAAGAGTACCAGGCCGCGGTTCAGGTCTGATCCCGCCGTCTATAGAATCGCGATGGTATTCTGGGCGCCACTTGGCGGACGTCGTGTCTCGTTCTCGGGTGCCTTAATGGAGTAACCGACGCCGCGTTCCGTATGAATCAGAGGCTGGCTAAAGCCCTGATCGATCTTGGTGCGCAGGTAGTTGATATAAACGTCAACGATATTCGTCAGCCCTTCAAAGCCAAGGTTCCAGACGTGTTCCACGATCATCGTGCGCGTCACCGTGCGCCCGGCGTTGCGCATCATGTATTCCAATACTGAATACTCCCGCTGGGTCAGGGCAATCACCTTGCCGGCGCGCGTCACCGAGCGTCGCATGCGGTCCAGTTCCAGGTCGTCAACGTAGAGCTTGTCCAACAGCTCTTCTGGCCGGCGCAGCAGCGTGTGTACCCGTGTGCGCAGCTCTTCGAAGGAAAACGGCTTCACCAGGAAGTCATCGGCTCCGGACTGCAGAGCCTGGACTCGATCGGCCACTTCCTTGCGCGCGCTCAGAAAGAGGATGCGTGCGGGAGAGCCGGCCTTGCGCAATTTTTTCAGGACCGTCATGCCATCCAGCTTGGGCAGGTTCCAGTCGAGAACAATGGCGTCATAGTCAATTTCAGTAGAGAGTTGCAGCCCCTCTTCTCCGTCAGTGGCCACATCAATAGCAAAGTGGTCGGCTTCAAGACCTTTGGCCAGGGTCCTTGCCACTTTAGGTTCATCTTCAATTATCAGAATTCGCACAATTCCACCCTTATCGGAACCCGCACGGTCGTGCAGTTCACTTATGATTTCAAAAAGATTCCAAGTTCTCTGGGATCGGCCCCGAATTGGGGAAGCGGCGCGAAGGGTTTACCGGGTTGACCTGGAAGTTGCTTCCCGTGCTGAGAGACTCTCACCTGTGCCCTGTGATGTCCGTGAGTCTTGTCACAGGTTCGCGTGACCGCCATCACATCTTCCAAATTTTGAGGACCTGAGTGTCGGGCGAAATAGGAGGCATCGCCTCTTCCAGCCGCCGCCATATGCAGCATCCAATTTGGCGAGACAAGCGAAGGCCCTAACCCTTTAGGACTAAGTCGTTTGTTGCCGTCCCAGGTATGCTTGCCCCCGGACATGCGCCCCACAATAGGTACCTGCGTCAGACGGAAACGCTGGGTTAAAATGTTCTAAACTCGTGTACTCGGGTTTGCGCATGCGTCTCATTTACAAACGGTTTAGCGTCATTGGCGGGTTTGCGATTTTGCTCGCCGTGCTGGTCATCAACACCGCGGTCACGCGGCGGCAGATTGCCGTGCAGGACAATAACCAGGCCTGGGTGCTGCACACCCAGCAGGTGATGCTGGAACTGAGCACCGTCGAGTCGCTGCTCAAGGACGCGGAAACCGGACAGCGCGGCTATCTCTATACCGGCGAACCGAAATATCTGGAGCCATACAACTCCGCCATCCAGCAGGTTGATACGCATATTGCGTCGCTGGCGGAACTCCTCGCCGACAATCATGACCAGGTAAGCCGCGTGGTCACGCTGCGTAACCTGAGCAAGGCCAAGCTGGATGAACTGGCCCACACCATCGCTCTGTATGGCGAAAATCAGAAAGACCAGGCTCGCGCCGTGGTACTCAGTGACGCAGGCAAGCGCGATATGGACAATATCCGCGCATTGATGGGCGAAATGCAGAGGCATGAGAGCGCCCTGGAAACGGCGCGGCTGGAGTCTGTCCATCGCAGCACCAGGTCTCTGGTGCGGACAACCTACCTGGCTACTGTGTTCGCCGTGATCGGCCTGGTGTTGCTGGCACTGTATATCCTGCGCGAGATGGACCAGCGCGAAAAACACGCGGCCGAAATTCGCGAGCGTGAAGAGTGGTTCCGCGTTACGCTGGGCAGCATCGGTGATGCTGTCATCGCCACCGATCGGCAGGGTAAAGTCACTTTTGTCAATCCAATCGCCGAAGATCTCACCGGCATCAAGTTGTCAAATGCGCGTGGACAGGTGATCCAGAAGGTCTTTCCTATCTTCAATGAGCAATCGCGCAAGCCGGTGGAGAACCCGGTGGCCAAGGTGCTGGAACATGGAAGAATCATGGGACTGGCCAACCACACGGTGCTGCAACGATCAGATGGCGTTTTGATCCCGATTGAAGACAGCGCCGCGCCGATTTACGACGACAACAAACAGCTCCGCGGCGTGGTGATGGTATTCCGCGACGTCACCTTGGAGAAGCAGGCCCAGGATGTGATGCGCAAAGCGGAAAAGCTTGCCGCTGCCGGCCGTCTGGCTGCGACCGTGGCGCACGAGATCAACAACCCGCTGGAAGCGGTGTGCAACCTGATTTATATCGTCCAGAGAACGGACGGTTTGCCGGATGATATAAAAAGCTACCTCACCATGGCCGAGCAGGAACTGGACCGGGTTTCGCACATCACCCGGCAAACACTTGGCTTTTACCGCGATTCCTCCGGGCCGGTACCTGTGAAGATGGCGGAAGTGGTGCGCTCGGTCTTGCGGATCTACGAAAACAAGTTGAAGAGCAAGAACATCACGGTCGAGCTCGATATTGCTGACTGTGCTCCAGTCCAGGGGTTGCAGGGTGAGCTGAAACAGTTGGTTGCCAACCTCATCTCGAATGCCGCCGACGCCGTGGCCACTGGAGGCAGGATCAAAATCACCGTGCGGCCGGAAGAGCAGCAGCAGAGCAAAGGCGTGGCGGTAATCGTCACGGACAACGGTCCGGGCGTGGCCGTGGAGCATCGCGCACAAATTTTCGAGCCTTTCTTTACCACCAAGGAAGACGTGGGCACCGGGCTGGGTTTGTGGGTAAGCAAAGAGATTGCCGAGCGCCACGGCGGCAGCATCCGGCTGGGTACTGGCGATGAGAACGGCTTCAGCGGCGCTGCTTTTAAGGTATTTCTGCCAGTTGAACCGCAAACGGAACACGCTGCCTAGAACGCTTCGAGGATCTGCCCTTAACTTTCAAAATTAGCTCGAACTTGAGATCAGCCGCGTTTGCTGCGAGCCCGCCGGCTTGAAGGTTGATGCACCTTATCGGTTGACCGTATTGCAGTCCTGGCAGGTTTGGCGCTTTTCAGAATGCTCCGCAAGGCCCGGTTCACAGCTTTATCATTGGGGAAAGCATCAGCGATGTCTGGTTCCAACATGACTATGTTGGTGCCCTCACGGTATCGGTCCACGTATTTGCCGCGAACGCCACCCTTCATCGCGGCAAAATCATATTCCGCCTGCATGCTGCCATTATTTGCCCTGGTCTTCTTCATAAAATCTTTGTTCACGCCGGGTAGCCGGCCTCGCACTGATAATTCGAATCCTATCATCTTCTTCCGTGTGTGCAGCAATGAGCAACCGCTCAACGGGCTGACCTGCCAATAGTAAGGAATCTCCGTTCGCTGTCAGAATGGGCTGGATTAGGAAATGTTGACGATAGCGGGTCGGCGAAGATCGTCGCTGCTTAACGAAAGTCGACGGCATGTTTCTTGACATTGGTTGCCGCCTTCCGGATATCCCAGGTGAAGATCACGAACGTAATATTAATAGTAAGAGTAAAATTGTCTATACGACGCCGTTATGTTCGAGCACGACTCACACGACGATTCTGCCTCGCGCAAAACCACGCGCCGCGCCTTCCTGGGATCAGCAGCCACCATCGGTGCGGGTTTATACTTGTGGAATATGAGTATTTTTTCCAAGAAGTCAGAAGCCTCTGGTACAGCCGCCAAGCCGCCTGCAGGCGCTCCGCAGGAAGTAACGATTGTGGAGTTCAGCGATTCCGGCGAGCGCAAAGATACTGTGCACGTCCCGAAACTGGTGAAGAGCGAAAGCGAATGGCGCAAGCAGCTCACGCCCACCGCTTTCAATGTTGCCCGTGAAGACGGCACAGAAATGGCGTTCAGCGGGCAATACTGGAACAACCACGAGACCGGCATCTATCGTTGCGTGTGCTGTGACACCGCGTTGTTCAGCTCGGATACAAAGTTTGAGTCAGGCACAGGATGGCCCAGCTTCTGGCAGCCGATCGCGCCGGAAAACGTGGAGCAGATTGAAGACTCTACGTTTGGCATGCGCCGCACCGCCGTGGCCTGCTCGCGCTGTGACGGGCACCTGGGCCATGTGTTTCCTGACGGTCCCCGTCCCACCGGACAGCGTTATTGCATGAACTCGGCATCGCTGAAGTTTGTGAAGAAAGCGTGAGCGGCAGAAGGACGAGCGTGGTCCACCGGGAGGCTGAATGTTGCGTCGATTGATCAATGCGGTTGCGATCTTCTGCCTGAGCGCCACCGTCGCCTGCCACGCATCCAGCGCGCCGGTGAAGATCCCCAGCGCGGCGGCCGATGATCCGCTCAGCAAGAGCAGGAGCACGCAGACTGTGGTGCTGGCAGGCGGGTGCTTCTGGGGCATTCAGGCGGTTTTTGAGCACGTGAAAGGCGTGAGCAGCGCCACTGCAGGCTATTCGGGCGGCGCGGCCGGAACCGCGCAATATGAAACCGTAAGCACCGGAACAACCGAACACGCCGAGTCGGTGCGCGTGGTGTACGATCCTTCCCAGGTTTCCTTCGGGCAGATCCTGAAAGTTTTCTTCTCGGTGGCGCATGATCCCACGGAGCTCAACCGCCAGGGCCCCGATGATGGCACGCAATATCGCTCGGTGATTTTTTTCTCCAGTGACGACCAGAGGCGCATCGCGCAGGCCTACATCGAGCAACTGGACCAGGCAAAGGTTTTTCCGCATCCCATCGTCACCCAGGTGGTGGCGCTAAAAGCGTTTTATCCCGCCGAAGGCTATCACCAGGATTACGCGGAACATCATCCCAGCGATCCGTATATTGCCATCAATGATCTGCCCAAGCTCGACCATCTGAAGCAATTGCTGCCGGAACTGTATGTCGGCAAATAAGCGCGAAAGCATAGGTTAGTCATTTGCCGCCGGTCATCAACGCGCAGGGCCTGGCCAAGGCCTATGGCGCTACTCCATTGTTTGACAATATTTCGTTCACCGTCTCGGAAGGGGACCGCATCGGGTTGATCGGGCCCAATGGATCGGGAAAATCCACGCTCCTGGGCATTCTTTCCGGCGCCATCGAGCCTGACAGCGGTGAAGTTGCGGTGCGCAAGCGCACCAGGATGAGCTACGTGCTGCAAGAATCCCAGTTCGCGCCGGGCGATACCGTTCGTGCGGTGATTGCGCGTGCTCTTGAACGCAGTGAAGTCGCCGATGCGGACCGGGCAGGCCGGCTGTTTGAGACCCTGGGCCGCGCCGGGTTCGTTGATTTCGATGTGGCCGCGCACACCCTCTCCGGCGGCTGGCGCAAGCGTCTGGCGATCGCCGAGGCGCTGGTGCAGCAGCCCGATGTCCTGCTGCTGGACGAGCCAACCAATCACCTTGACCTTGAAGGCATTGAATGGCTGGAAGAGCTGCTGCAAAGCGGATCGTTTGCCTGCGTGGTGGTGAGCCATGACCGTTATTTTCTCGAAAACGTGGCCACCCAGACCGTGGAGTTGAGCCGCGCCTTTCCCGGTGGCCTGTTGCGCGTGCCGGGAAACTACAGCACTTTTCTGGAAAAGAAGGAAGAGTTTCTGCTGGCGCAGGAAAAGCACCAGGAGTCGCTGGAAAACCGGGTGCGCAATGAGATTGAGTGGTTGCGGCGCGGGCCCAAAGCGCGCGCCACCAAGGCCAAAGCGCGCATCAATATGGCCAACCAGTTGATTACCGAGCTGGCAGACCTGAATGCCCGAACGCGCAGCGCAACTGCGAAGATTGATTTTTCCGCGACTGACCGCAAGACCAAGCGCCTGATCGAGCTGGACCAGGTGAGCTTTACCGTCGGCGGCCGCACCCTGTTTTCCGGTCTCGACTTCCTTCTTACTGCGGGTAAGCGCGTCGGGCTGGTGGGTCCCAACGGCAGCGGCAAAACGACCCTGCTGCGCCTGCTGCGGGAAGAAGCCGTGCCCACTTCGGGCGAGATCCGCAAAGCAGATTTTCTGCGTATTGTGTACTTCGATCAAACTCGCGCGCTCAATCCTGAAGTCACGTTGCGGCGCGCGCTGGCTCCGGACAGCGACGCGGTTGTTTACCAGGATCGCGTCATTCATGTGGCCTCATGGGCTGACAGGTTTCTTTTTACCGGCGAGCAGCTGAACCAGCCGGTGGGGCGTCTTTCCGGCGGCGAGCGCGCCCGCGTTCTGGTGGCGCAGCTCATGCTTCAACCTGCTGACGTGCTGCTGCTGGACGAGCCTACCAACGATCTTGATATTCCCACTCTCGAAATCCTGGAGGAAAGCCTGCTCGAGTATCCCGGCGCGCTGGTGCTGGTTACCCACGATCGTTACATGCTCGACCGTGTTTCCACCGTGGTGCTGGGTCTCGACGGCAGGGGAGGGGCGGAGACGTTTGCCGACTACTCGCAATGGGAAGCGTGGCAGGCGGAGCGCAAGCTGCCGGCGCGAGAGAAGAAGGAACCATCCATCGCCCAGGCGCGAACCGCTGAAACACAGGTAAAAAAGAAGTTGTCCTATCTTGAGGCCCGCGAGTTTGCTGGAATGGAAAGCCGCATTGCCGAAGCTGAGGAATTGCTGCAACAGAAGCGTGCTGCCGCGGAGGATCCTGCCATCGCCACAGACGCTGCCCGCCTGCTCGCCGCGCACGCGGAGCTGGATGCAGCGCACAAAGCCGTTGACGAGCTTTACGCCCGCTGGGCAGAGCTGGAAGCCAAGCAAGGCTGACCGGCGCGAGAATAGCCGGGCCACCGCACAAAGGTGTGTGGTTGCTGCGCAGAGGCGCTGGGCACGAATGAACCCAAGCAGAGCGGGGACGTAGCTGCGTCTGACACCGTTGGACTTCAACGCAACTCAAGCAGGGAAACGGTAAAAACCCGCGCCATCGCCCGGTTCTTGCTAATTCGATGCGTAGAAACGCTAGCGAGAACCCGCATCGAGTTCAAATTTCTTGGGAAAGCTGTGACCCGGGAAAGAGTCCTGTGGCCTAGCGCAGTTGCAGGCTGTCCAGCATTTTCTGAAACGTGGGATGCAGCTCGCTGAAATCGCGCTCCGGAGAGACAAACACCAGGTACATTGCGCTGCCGTCCGGGCGCGGCACCGTGACCAGCCAGTCGCGCTCCGGTAGCGGCTCGCCGTTGAGCTGTAAAGGCGAGTTGCCCTGCAAAATCACCGAGCGCCCTTGCACTCCGTTGACGGAAACATCGGCCGGCTCGCCCGAGACACGCATGCCGGGATTATCGTGCTGCATGGTTTGAATCAGTTGTTGCGTCGTCTGGTCAAGAGAGCCGCCAGCCTGCGCGCCCCCCACCATCACGCCATAGGAAAGGCCGTTGTTGCCCGCGCCTTCCGCAGGCGCGATGATCGTGGTGTTCTGGTCTCCCGCTACCTTCCAGTTATCCGGGTAGGAGATATCGAACCCCTGGCCTGCGTGCTTGCTGAAGTTGGCGCTGGGCTTGATCTGCTTGAACGCGACATTAGTCGCGCCTTCTGCTGCTTTGCCGTTGCCCTCTCCGCCCTGGTTTGACGATGAGGGCGATGATGGCAGGTTCGCCGGCACTACATTGTTCTTGCGGTTCTGTTGCTCCCACTGGCCGGATTTGGCTCCCTGCGCAATCTCCTGCGCGCTGTAGGCTTTCTGCTTGCTTGCATCCTGCTTGGCCCGCGGAAATTCGCCGGTGTTCGAGTCATAATTTTTCGCCGGCCAGTTCCGTACCTCCTGCTGGATGGATGCCTGGCGGTTTCCCGGGTTGGGATGGTCGCTCAACATCTGCGGCCCGCCTTTGCCATATTTCTGTTCCAACTTCTGAAAGAAGTCTGCCATCGCTTTCGGGTTATATCCCGCTCGGTACATGATGATGGCGCCCACCGAATCGGCCTGGGCCTCATCCGTGCGCGAGTACTTCATCAGCATGGTGCCCGCGCCAATCTGGATTCCCATCCGCCCCAGGTTCCCCAGCCCGCTTTGCGGCAGCACCGCACCCGCCAGCCCGGCGATGACCTGTGCCACGGTGGCTTTGGGCGCCTGTTTGGCGGAGTGCTGCATGTACACGTGGGACATCTCATGCGCCAGCACGCCCGCAAGCTCGGCCTCGTTGTCGGCCGCCTGAATCGTACCCAGGTTCACAAAGATCGGCCCGCCCGGCAGGGCGAACGCGTTGATGTCCGCAGCCGGAATCACGTGAAACTGGTATGGCCATGAGGCGTCCGCCGGAATCACCGCCTGCAGCTTCTTGCCCAGGTGCTGGATGTATTGCGTTTCCGGGCTGGAATCGGGCAGCACCGGCATCTGCTTATAAACCTCGCCCACGGCCTGCAGCCCCAGCTGCTCCTGCTGCTGCTTGTTCATCCCGGTCCGGCCCGGGGCCGGCAGCTGCGGTGCCGAGGATCCCTGCGCCACCAGCATCCACGGCTGCGTCAGCAGCAACGTGAGCAGCAGCGCCAGCGCTCGGATGGAAAAGTTGCGTGATTGCATAAATATCCTCAAAACAAAGCTGAAGAAATAGATTGGGACCGTAGTAGTTGGATGCCGCCGGAAATTATAGAAGATGCTCGAGGATTTCGGCCGCCGGGATGAAATAACGCTGATTTCCCTGAACTCTGACAGCTTTTTCCAAAAGAGTTCTGGATCTATCGCTTGCGGAATAGCTCATCGATCATCTTTGCCACCAGCCCGGTCCATCCTGTCTGATGGCTCGCGCCCACTCCCGCACCTGTGTCTCCGTGGAAGTATTCGTGGAATGGGATGTAATCGCGCCAGTAAGGATCGCTCTGGAATCTTTCATTTTGTCCCAGCACCGCCCGCCGGCCGCGGCTGTCGCGCTGAAACGTGCTCACCAGCCTGCGCGTGATCTCGTCCGCGACCTGGTTCAGGTTCATTATTTTGCCGGAGCGGGTGGGGCACTCAATGTGGAATGATTCGCCATAGTATTCATGGAACCGGCGCAGTGCCTGGATCAGAAGGTAATTTACCGGAAACCAGATAGGCCCGCGCCAGTTGGAGTTGCCGCCGAACAGCCCGGTCTGCGACTCCGCCGGTTCATAATGCACCGAATGCGATTGCCCATCGAGATCCAGCTCGTAGGGATGGTCGCGATGGTAAGCGGAAAGTGCGCGGACCCCATAGGGCGAGAGGAACTCGTTTTCGTCGAGCATCACCTTCAGAATGCGCTGGAGCTGTGGCCGCGTGGCCACGGCAAACAACCTGCGTTGCTTGTGTCCCTCCGTCCGCATCGACGCCAGGTGGCGCGTCAGGTCAGCGCGGTTGTCCACAAACCATTCCAGACGCATTTTGAACGCCGGCAGAGAGTTCAGCAATTCCGTGCTCATGCTCAACACAGCATAGAGCGGCATGAGCCCGACCATCGAACGCACGCGGAGTGGCACGGTTTTGCCATCACTCGCATGGAGAACATCGTAGAAGAATCCGTCCTGCTCGTTCCACAGGCTTAATCCGTCATCTCCCAGGTGGTTCATGGCACGCGCGATATAGATGAAGTGCTCCCAGAACTTGCTGGCGACGTCTTCATACACCGGATTGACCCGCGAAAGCTCCAGCGCAATTGCCATCATGTCGAGCGAGTACATCGCCATCCAGCTGGTGCCGTCGGATTGCTCCAGATGTCCGCCATTCGGCAGCATGGTGTTGCGGTCAAACACGCCGATATTGTCCAACCCAAGAAATCCGCCCTGGAACACGTTCATTCCTTCCACGTCCTTGCGGTTGACCCACCAGGTAAAGTTCAGCAGAAGCTTATGGAAGACGCGCTCCAGAAAAGGGATATCGCCCGTGCCGCGTCGCGCCCGATCAATCAAAAATACCTGGTACGACGCCCAGGCGTGGACTGGAGGGTTCACGTCGCCAAAGGCCCATTCATATGCCGGGATCTGCCCGTTGGGATGCAGGTACCACTCCCGCAGCATCATCAGCAGCTGGCTCTTGGCAAACTCGCCATCCACCAGCGCCAGCGCGACGCAATGAAATCCCAGGTCCCACGCTGCAAACCACGGGTACTCCCATTTGTCGGGCATGGAGATGATGTCAGCGTTGTGAATGTGCCGCCAGGCGTGGTTGCGCCCATTCTTGCGCGCCTCCGGCGGTTTGGGCATCGCCGGATCGCCATTCAGCCAATCGCGGACAACGTAATGGTAGTACTGCTTGGTCCACAGCAATCCTGCGAATGCCTGGCGCATGATGCTCTTGCTGTCGGCGTCCGCGGCCTCGGGAATGATCGACACGTAAAACTCGTCCGCTTCCTTCTTTCGTTTGGCGAATATGCTGGTGAAGTCCGGACCAAGCGCCTGCTCCATGGGAATGGCGGCCTTGCCACGCTGCAGGCGCAGAATCACTCTCACCTCGCCCCCGCCCGGCACATTGAACCGATAGTGGACGCATGCTTTTGTCCCCTGCAATGCCGGATTTACCGCTGTTTTTTCGCCGCCTACGATATACCGATGAAAGGCGTCTTTTACATACGCTGTACGGTTTGCAGCCTTAAACAGCCTCTGATTGTTGGTTTCATTCTCGGTAAAAAGCGGCGTACCACCCGGTTGCGGATACAGCCAATAAGTTCCCGTATCGTGTTCCTGCGCGCGGATAACGCCGGAGGCCGCATCCATGTCCAGTGAAGGCCGGGCATGGTTTGGGAACCATGACCAGGTGTTGCGATACCAGAGTGTCGGCAACAGGTGAATGTTGGCCGCCTCCGGCCCGCGGTTCGCCACGGTGATGCAGATGCAGATATCGTCAATGTCTGCCTTGGCGTACTCCACAAAGACATCGAAGTAGCGCTGCTGATCGAAAATACCGGTGTCAATAAGCTCGAATTCAGGTTGATTCTGGCCGCGCCGCCGATTTTCCTCCAGCAGGCGAGTATACGGATACTCCGCCTGCGGATACTTGTAGAGGTATTTCATGTAGGAATGCGTCGGCGTGGAATCCAGATAGAAGTAATATTCCTTTACGTCTTCGCCGTGATTGCCTTCGTTCCCGGTCAGCCCAAAAAGGCGTTCTTTCAGGATCGGATCGCGGCCATTCCACAGGGCCAGCGCGAAGCAGATTCGCTGATGGCGTTCAGAGATGCCGGCGAGTCCATCTTCATTCCAGCGGTAGGCGCGGGAACGCGCGTGATCATGGGGGAAATATTCCCATGCTTCACCGGTGGCGCTGTAGTCCTCGCGCACCGTGCCCCATGCCCGTTCGCTCACGTAGGGCCCCCACAGCTTCCAATGGTCGATGTCATTACGCGGGTCGCGCAGCCGAATATCTTCTTCGGTCATCTATCGTCCTCGAAAGGCAATATCCATATACCTCAGCACACCGCTCCAGCGCATCAAGGAGAACTTGCCCGGATCGATTGGGCGTGGCCTTTCAAGATTAACAGCGCTTTCCTCGATCCTCGGCGGAAATTAATTTTGTTATGCTTGAAGCGGAGTTTCTGGAGGGACGAGTGTTCAGCAAATCATTCCGGGCCATTCTCGTCGGCGCGCTGGCGGCGGCGCTGCTGGTTGCTGGATGCCGTATGCACACCAGTATTGCCGACATCAACAAAGATCCCGGCAGTTTTACCGGGAAGGACGTGACGATTCGCGGAAAAGTTGCCGGATCCTTCAGCGCGCTGGGTAACGGCGTGTTCCAGGTGGACGACGGCTCAGGCCAGATGTGGGTCTACAGCCAGAATTTCGGCGTACCCGGCAACGATCAGACAGTTTCCGTTACCGGACGAGTGGAGCAGGGACTCAACGTTGCAGGCCATAGTTATGGCGTAGTGCTTCGCCAGACCGAACCCCGCTGAAGCCCTTCAGATTCCAGTGGTCTCCCTGCCGCCGGCCTAGAGTGTTGCTCTCTTCACCACCGCTGCTAGTGTGCGATTGCGCTCGAACTCGCTATTGATGGAATCTGCGGCTTTGATGTAGCCTTCGCGCAATGTGCCGGTCAAAGAGTAATTAGTGGCCATGGCCAGCAGCACGCGCGATTTCTCGTGATCGGAGCCTATCCTGGCCGCCGCTTCCAGCGTTTTCGCCAGCGAAGCCTCGCTCAACTTCGCGTGTTCCATCAGCGCCAGCAGGGATCTCGCACGTTCAAAATCGCTCGAGATCGAGGCGACCACGCGCAGATAGGTGGCCATCTGGTTTTCGTCGAACTTGTTCGCCTGCACCAGGGTGATGATCACGCGGGATTTCTCGTAGTCGCTTCCCGGACGCGTCATGTCTTCCAGGGCCTTGGTCACGGAAGGCCCGCTCAGGCTGTTCTTGCTCATCAGCGTCAGCAGGGTGCGTGACCGTTCATAGTCCGAGGTCATGGAGTCTACGACCTTCAGATAATTCGCCATCTGCGCCTCGTCGAACTTGCCTTTTTCCGACAGGCCAATCAGCAGCCGCGACTTTTCATAATCGGAGCGGATGGTGGCTGTGGCGCTCATGATGCGGTTGATCTGGTCGGTGGATAGCGAGTATTTCTGCATGGGCGCCAGAAGGTCGCGTGACTTTTCATAGTCCGATTGAATGGAATCCACCATCTTCAGGTAAAAGTCGAGTTGTGTCTGCTCAAACCCCTTTTGTTCCAGAAGCGATAGCAGAATGCGCGATTTCTCATAATCGCTCTTAATGCCCGCGGAGGACTTTAAAGCCAGGTTTACGTTTTCCTTCGATATGTTCGGCCGCCGCAGCAATTCAATCAGCACACGTGAATGTTCGTAGTCGCTCTTCAGGCTCCCCGCCGCGGTTAGGAACGCGGTGCGCGTAGCTTCATCCGGCATATCGTATTGCTTGGCCACGGTCATGAGCACACGCGCCAGCTCATAGTCTGACTTTACCTGCTCGCCGGCCTGCTTGATCACGCGTTGCACCACCGGCCCGGAAAGGTTGGGCTGCTCTAGCAGCTTGCGGAAATAGATACTCCGCACGTAATCGGACTGCAGGTTGCTGATCTCGTCCAGAACAGCTGTTGGGCCGCCCTTGGCCAGCAGGGCAGGGATGCGCGCGTCCGCCGCGAGTCCGGTCGCGCGCTCCAGCGCCAGCAGGAACTCTGAGAACCATTTCCTCGCTTCGCCGGTAAACGGCTCTTCCTTGGCGTTGATCTTGTAAACGTATTGAAGGCCCGAGGCCGATGGAACCACCTTGACCTGTTTCAGCGTGTCGCCTTGCCGCAGGTTTACTTCGAAAAAGCCGCCCGGCGAGATGCTCTGGATGTCGGTGGCCTCGGCGTTGAATTTCACCTCGCCTTCGGCGCGAAGGTCCACGTTGCAGTCATCGCCTGACCAGTTGGCGGTCCACCGCTTGTAGCCGTCGTGCGACTCCATGTTCATGTTGTGAAGATGGGCGCTCTTGCCGCAAACGCTCAATTCGACGCCGCCGACAGCCGGCATTGCCGGCGCGCTGGGTATTCCCGGCGCCGCGGGGATGCCTGGTGAGGATGGCGCGGCCGGAGCAGTGCGTGCAATCCTTACGCCTCCCGGCACTCCGACCGGTACTCCGCCCTGCACTCCGCCCTGCACTCCGTTCGGTACCCCGCCGGGAATTCCACCCTGCACACCGCCGTTTCTCAGAGCTGCAGGAGGTTCGGGCGCATCGGCCGGGTCGGCCGGTTCTATCACAGTCGCCTCCGGCGGCTCAGGCGCTTCAGCCGGCTCTACTGCTTCAGGAGTAGCATCTTCGGAATCCATCGTAGTTGCGCGCGGCGCTTCCTCCGCCGAGGGGGTTGGGCTGGCAGAGCCGCTCTCCGCTCGGGGCGCGGTAGCGGGCTTGGCTGCAGGGCTCGGCTTTTGTTTGTTCGTTGGCGTCGCAGCGGGTGTGCTGGTTTGTGGTGCGGGGCGCAGGGCTGCCAGGGGCAATACGATTCCCAACGTCAGAACGGCAACGCCTGCAATAACTCTTGGTGACACCGATCCGCGCGGTAAAGCCGGGTTGAGCACGGCAAGCACTCGGCCCTCCAGCTGGGACCGCCGGGCCATTGCCAGCGCTGCTGCCAGCTCGGGCCCGCGCATTCCAGACACGATGTCCAGCAGTTCATGCGCGTAGTCTGAGGGACGTGTTCCCGCCGCCAATACCTGGTCATCACAGGCGCGCTCGCGCTCCGCTCGCATCGCCCGCTCCATCATCCACACCAGCGGATGAAACCAGTACAACGACGTTGCCACCTGGGCCAGCGCCTGTGTCAGCGCGTCATGCCGGCGTATGTGCGCCAACTCATGGTTCAGGATGGCTGAGCGCCGCAGCGCCGACCATTCCGAATAATCCGGCGACAGAACGATCTTGGGGAACACGGAGCCCGTGGTGATGGGCACTTCCAGCTCATCGCTCACCAGCAATGCCACGTGTCGATGGATTCCCATGGCAGAGGACAGAGCGCGTACTTGCGCATTCCATCCTGAATCCGTGAGTACACCTGAACTCTGGACCAGAGCGGCCAGCCGCCATGCGTTCAACCGCCAGCGTGCTAAAAAGAAAAGCGCTCCCGATATCCAGATCATGCCCAGGAATTTGGCGCCGTAAGCGGCCCACAAATTCTGCGCTGACTCAGAAATCGGAGCGGGGGTGATCTCGGCCGGTTTCACGGTCGAAGCCACCGTTGGCGCGGCCACGTCTGTGTTGTGTGTCGCCGCAGCGGAAGGTTGGTCGAACGTTTTTGCTGTAACAGCCGGACGTTGCATTTGGCTAGTGCGAGAAGCTGGGCTCGTGGCCAGCAATGTAACTGAAACGTGGGAGGAAGCCTGTTTTACCACTGTTGCGGACCGCACCGTGCGTGCATCAACGGCAGCGGCGCTGGGACGGCGAGCTTCTGATTTGGCCACTCGAATCGCCGCCACGGTACTTCGGGAAAAGCCGGGAACTCCTTTGACATGCCAGGCCGGCAGCATCATCACGGAGAAGGGAAGCAACAGCAGCGCGAACAGGGTGCACGCCTGCACCATGTGCCGCGCCGCGGCAGACCGCTTTTTCAAAACCAGCGCGGCAACGCCTGCCATGGCCAGCAACAGGGTCGCTTTGATCAAGGTGTCCAGAATAATTGCGGAAACTGAAGGTGCGTGCATGGCTATCTCCCCTCTTCCTGTGCTTTCTTGATCAGCTGGGCAAGGTATTGCTTATCGCGGGCGGAAAGCTTGCTGTCGGACATTTCCAGCAACGCCGCCACTGCCTGTTCCGGAGAATTGCCGAAAAACGTCTTCACCATGTGCCTGAGGGCGTTGGTCCGGACCTGTCGTGTATCGTCGGCTGGCAGGTAAACATACTTCAGCCCTTCCTGCTCATGGCGTACATATCCTTTTTCCTGCAACAGGCGCAGCATTCCGCGCACGGCGGAGTAGCTGGGCGGGTCTGTCAGTTCAGCCAGCACTTCAGTCACTGATGCCCGGCCGCGCCGGTAGATAACATCCATGATCTGGCGTTCGCGGCGGCCTAGTTGCAGGTGTTTTTCGTTGCTCATGGCTCTCCAGTGATTCAGAAGCGTTGATCTAGGATGTGCTAATGCACTAGCACATGCTAATACATTAGCAGCAATTGTCAAGTGCTGTCGCAAACTTTTTTTAGACGGCCTCCTGTGCATCTCGTCACTTTTCCTTTTTTGCTCGACGGCGACGGACGCGGACTCTGGCCAGCCCCGCCTATTACAATATCCATCTTGCCGAGCCCACCGGAGTTTGATCGTCTTACGGTTGTTCTGGTCTCAACGCGGAACCCGCTGAACATAGGCGCGGCCGCCCGGGCCATGAGCAATATGGGCTTTCTGCGCCTGCGAGTAGTGAATCCGTATGAAGCTTCATTTCGCGAAGCTCGCTCAGCCGTGGGCGCGGCGCCCCTGCTGCAATGCGCTGAAGAATTCATGAGCGTTGCTGAAGCAGTGGCAGATTGTTCGCTGGTGGTGGGAACCACCGCGGTGCGGCATCGGGAAATACAGCAGCCGCTCCGGCTGTTGGAGCCGGGTGCGGCCCTGATCGGCAAGCAACTTCGCGCCGGCAGGCGCATTGCCGTGCTCTTTGGCTCGGAAAAACGCGGCTTGTCCAACCACGATCTCAGTCATTGTCATTGGCTTCTGCACATCCCCACGCGCGAAGAGCACGCCTCCATGAACCTGGGGCAGGCCGTTGCCGTATGTTTGTGGGAACTGGCCCGGGCCGCGCGCGCAACGGATCGGAGAGCCAGGGGCTCCGCGTCGAGAGGCTCAGCCGCAACGGTGGCATCGGCTGGTGAACTCGAGCGCGTTACCGCGACGCTCATCGAAGCGCTGCGCAAAAGCGGCTATCTCGGGCAGAGGTCCGTGGCTGTTAAAGAGGAAAAGATCCGCCGTATGGTCCGGCGCATGGCGCTCTCAACGGGCGATGCCGAAGTCTGGCTGGGCATGCTGCGCCAGATGGTCTGGAAAATGACCCCGCAAGGTAAGGATCAATAGGTGATCCCGGCGAGCCTTTCGCTTTCCTGCCAGAGCTTGCGGGCCGATTCGTCATCCTGGGCCTCACGGGTGGGAGTGGCCGGCTTGCACTTGTAGAAATAAAGACCGTTGGCGTTGGCTGGCTCATTGGACGAAGCCAGATAGACGATTGTGGCAGCGCCTTTTTCCGGCGAAATGGCAAAGTTCTTGGCGAGGCGCACTCCCAGTGAGAGCATGCCGCCGCTCTGGTCTCCGAAACGCGTATCCACAAAGCCTGGATGGAGACAATTCGCGGTGACGCCACTGCCGTTCCAGCGCCGTCCCAGCTCCCGCGTAAAAAGAATGTTGCATAGCTTGGAGCGTCCATACACTTGAAACCCGCTGTATCCCCTGGCCGATTGCAGGTCGTTGAAGTCCAGCTTCTTGCCTTTGTGCGCGTCGGACGACACGTTTACCACGCGCGCGGGAGCAGAGGCCAGCAGGCGTTCACGCAGGCCGTGCGTCATTACAAAATAGGCCATGTGATTGGTGGCGAAGGTAAGCTCCATGCCGTCTTCAGTCTCCTGGCGGCTGCCAAAGAGGGCGCCGGCGTTGTTGATGAGCACGTCGATCCGGGGCTCGGCCTGGGCGATCGCCGCGGCTACGCGTTTCATCTCGGCCAGCCGGGATAAATCAGCGTAGTGAATGCTGTGATTTACGTCCGGAGCAATTTCACGCAGGCTGGCCAGGGCCGCTTCTCCACGGCCCTTGTCACGGGCCACCAGCACCATTCGCGCACCCATGGCGGCCAACTTTTCTGCTGCCACCTTGCCGATGCCGGAGGTCGATCCGGTGATCACCACAGTTTTGCCGCGCATAGCCCCTCCCGCGATTCTTCCCTGCCGGTCAAGTGTAGCAAGCCCCTAACCACGTCGGGTATCGGCGAAAATCGCTATCTATCGCGAGGGAACCTGGGGTATCATGATGCTTCGACGTTGAAACATCCCCCATGTTGCTGCCGTCCACAACCTCGGGACTGCTGGCTTTGCAGGAAGCTGCCGGCGCTGAGTTGCGCATGCGCCTCGGAGATATCTTTGTCCGCTATCGCGGACTGGCGTTTGTATCGCGCAATGACAATCTTTTTACCGAGCACTGGACGCCCGATGTCGCCGCTTCCGGCTATGGTTTTGAAGGCTTCGAGGTGCGGGCCAGTGAGATGGTCCTGCATGGCGTAGAACATGCGCGCGGATTTATCTATCGCATCAGCATTGCATTTCCGCTGGCGCTCATCGACGATCCGGCGGCCATCGAGTCTCACTTCCAACGCCAGCAGGAGGAAGCCAGAATGGCCAAAGAACTTGCCGTGACCAGCCCTGCTGTCTCCGCTTCCCCTGAGGCCAGTTGACGCGAAGGCCGCCCCGGATCACAAAACCGCGTAACTTGGCTAAGAACCAAGCTAAGAACCAAAAACAGGATAGTGGCTGGCCACAGCCATCATCAGCAACATCGGGAATGACAACGCAAAGTTAGTTTGTGCCGCCAGTTGAGCCAACCGGGCAATCTTCGCGGCTTCGGGTGGCATCGGTGATCCCGAGGAAGCGCTTTGCTGCGTCCAGCGGATGAGCTTCTTCTGCATGCGCCACACAATGCCCCACACGTTCAGGAACATAAACCAGCCGATGCCTCCGCCAATGCCAATAGCCAGCAGCCGATTACTCTCCCAGCCGTGCACGTTGATCTTGAGATATAGCCAGGCCGTGCCTACAACCACCAGTGCGATGATGCAGCCGAATACCGGGCCTTTGCGCAGGCCCTCCGCCGGAGACATAAGCAGGGCCATTTCGATCACGAACGCGATCGTCCAGAGGCCAAAAAAACTTCCAATGGCATGCCCCTCGATGGCGTGGCGGCTTATGTTATGTGCGCCCGAACCATCTACTCCGTTCACATAATTGAGCGCGTCGGCGCCCACAATCATCATCCAGTACCAGATCCCCGCCACCACGGTTACCACCGAACTCCAGCGAAACCACCACAAGGCGCGCGGCATCAGTGCCGGTACCACTTTCATCCGGGTGGGGGCATCCAGCTCGCGCAGAAAGCCGGCATTCACCAGCACAAAGAAGTAGAGCAGCCCCACCCACGTAATGCCGGCGATGAAATGGGCCCAACGCAGCGCCAGCTGTATTCCCGGCGTGGCTCCTCCCGGAAACGTGAGATGAGGTGAATGCATGAACGCCAGCGATAACCAATCCATTAGACTTCCTTTCGCGACCGTGGGCCGGTCGATCATACCACCGGCTCTCGCCATCAGTGCGGTCTCGAGCGCGGCCGCGGGGCGCGCGGCAGGTTCTCCCAATCAGGGGCTTGCTTTCCTTTGCTATTTCGATTAATCTAGAAATATGGAAACAAAGATCAGCGTGTCTCTGGAAGAGCAGGTCAGCCGCTGTGCCAACATGTTTTCCGCCATGGGCGCGGAGCCACGGCTGCGGATCCTGCGGCTGCTGCTTTCAGCCCATCCCGCGGGACTGGTGGTGAATGAAATTGGCGAAGAGCTGGGGATCGCCAGCTCCACGCTTTCTCACCACCTCGACAAGCTACGGAATGAAGGTCTGGTGGAAGTGCGGCGGGAAGGGACGTTTTTACGCTACACGGCCAATACCAGGGCGTTGGAAGAGCTGCTGGGTTTCCTGTTCGCGGAGTGCTGCACCCGCAACAAGGCGGTCGAACCGCGCCGCGTAGTCTGCTGCAAATAAGATCGGCGCAAGGTCTTTTGAAGGAGAAGCCAAGATGAGCACACAAGACGTTAAGGAAGTGGTGAAGGAAAAATATGGCGCGGCGGCGCGGCGTGTTACCGCCGGCGAGACCAGTTCCTGCTGCGGCGCCTCGGCGTCCTGCGGCACCGATATCGACCCCATCACGCGTGATCTATATGACGCCTCGCAAACCGGAATAGTTCCGGAAGAAGCGATCAAAGCCTCGCTGGGTTGCGGCAATCCCACGGCGTTGGCCGA
Organism: Candidatus Angelobacter sp.; assembly: GCA_035762225.1. GTDB lineage: Bacteria > Acidobacteriota > Terriglobia > Terriglobales > Acidobacteriaceae > Angelobacter. The sequence continues at coordinate 939 of DASTPO010000396.1, read as the reverse complement.
ACTCAAGCCGGGCGAGGTGGTGCTTGATCTGGGCTCAGGCGGAGGAATTGACGTATTGCTCTCCGCGCGCCGCGTCGGGCCCACGGGCAAGGCTTATGGCCTGGATATGACCGACGACATGCTGGCTCTTGCCCTGGAAAACAAGAGAAAATCCGGTATCACCAACGTCGAATTTCTGCGCGGCGAGATCGAAAACATCCCTCTGCCCGCAAACTCAGTCGACGTTATTATCTCCAACTGCGTCATTAATCTCTCCGCCGATAAAGACCGTGTGCTGAGCGAAGCCTTCCGTGTCCTCAAGCCGGGCGGACGATTTGCCGTCTCGGATGTTGTGGTCCGGGGCGAAGTTCCCGCGGAAATTCAACAATCCCTTTTGTTGTGGGTGGGCTGCATCGCCGGAGCGCTGCGCGACACCGACTACATTGCCAAGCTGAACGCTGCCGGGTTTGAGTCGGTGAGCATGGAGCCAACGCGCGTTTATCAGATTGAAGATGCTCGCGCCTTTTTGACCGGCCAGGGCATGGACGTGGACGCAATCGCTCCCCTGGTCGACGGCAAGTTTATGAGCGCTTTTGTGCGAGCCGTCAAACCGCATTCGGTAGTCGCCGGCAAGTCTCCGGCTTTGAATGTCATCAAATGCTGCGGCTGATCTCCCTCGCTGCGGCTAAAGACGCATCTTTCCCATCGCCTGTGACACATTAGGTGGGCGCTGTCACAGGCGCCTGTGCCACCTTGTCACAGCCTTGCCGCCGGCGCAACCCAGTGTTCCGCAGTTTCAACAACTTACAGGATATTTCGGTTTGGCGCGGCGCTTGCTATATAGAACGGCAGACGATGCTGGCCTGAGTGAGTGCTATCGGATTTTGGGTCGGTTGGTGACGATAGCCTCACAGGCTGCAAATGAGCTTTGCCTGAGGAGAAGTGATCAATGGCTGAGAT
>DASTPO010000395.1:0-2129 GCA_035762225.1 Candidatus Angelobacter sp. | reverse complement strand
CTTTTCAAAGATGCGATCGACGGCGTCAACACCGTGGAAACGCAGATCGCGGACAATGATTATGCAGTCGGCCTGCTGGTGGAAAAGGTTGCGCACAGCAAATACGCCAATAGCACTCTGATCTTCGTGATCGAAGACGATTCGCAAAACGGCCCCGACCACGTGGATGCGCACCGCAGTATCGCGTTCATCGCCGGCCCCTGGGTGAAACAACACGCCTTGATCACGAAGCGTTTCAACACCGTAACATTATTGCGGACCATGGAAGAAGTCCTGGGCCTGAAACCACTGGGCCTGTATGACGCGGTGCAACCGGGCATGGCGGAGGTCTTTTCCACGCGGCCGCAAGCGTGGAGCTTCAGCGCGGGGGTCCCGGCGGTCTTGCGCAGCTCGCAGTTGCCGCTTCCCGCTCTGGCGCCTGGTGCACCTGCGGCATCCCCTTCTCCGCGGCATGACGCCACCTACTGGGCCGATCACACTCGCGGTTTTGATTTCTCAGCCGAAGACAAGCTGGATTCCGCCAGCTTTAACCTCATTCTCTGGAACGGCCTTAAGGACGAAGGCCAAGCCTATCCCGAGGACCGTGACGGCCGTGATCTGAGGCACAATCGCCGAACGTTACTGCAGGAGTTTAACCGGCAGTCAACCCGCTAACCTGCGCAATAAGCTATCATTAAAGAAAAGAATATTGGCGGCTTATGTCTGTTGGCGTTCCTATAAGTTTCCTCCGACGCCCAGGCGCTCGAACAGGTTTGATCACCCGAATTTTCCGCCCGGGAAAGAATCTTCGCTGGCAAGCGACGAATCATTAACGAAGGAACCAGGCTGATCTCATGAACACTCCTCTGCCGCCCCGGCACGACTTAGGCTCGCTGCGCATTGACGACCGCTCCCGCCGCGGCGGCAAGCTGGGCAAGCGCCTGGGACTCTTTGCGGCTGCGCTCGGCGGGCTGTTGCTGTTGGGAAGTCTTTTGCTCGCTTTCCGTTCACAAAAGCCGCTGGTTGAAGTGGCCGCTGCGCGCCCTGTAGCCGGCGCCAGAGCCGAAGCCCTGCTCAATGCCAGCGGTTATGTGACTCCACGCCGCCGCGCCACAGTGGCCGCCAAAGTCACCGGACTGGTGCAGGAGGTATATGCCGAAGAAGGCCTGCGGGTAAAAGCCGGGCAGGTGCTGGCGACTCTTGACTGCGGGCAGCCCAACGCTGCTCTCGCCTCGGCCCGGACTGACCGCGATGCAACTGCTGCCGCCCTGGCCGACCTGGAGGTGCAGTCCGCCAACGCCGATCGCGAATGGCAGCGCGCCCAGGGCCTGCGCAGCGCCGGAGTCATCAGCCCACAGGCTCTCGACACGGCGAAGACGACTGCCGACAGCCTGCATTCCAAGATCGCGCTGACCCGGGAGCAGGTGCGGGCCTCCACGGCCAAGATCGCAGTCTCACAGCAGGATGTGGACAATTGCACGGTGCGCGCGCCGTTTGACGGCATTGTGGTCTCAAAAGATGCGCAGCGCGGCGAGATCGTCTCGCCGATTTCCGCCGGCGGGGGATTTACCCGCACTGGAATCGCCACCCTGGTGGACATGAAATCGCTTGAGATCGAAGTGGATGTCAATGAGTCATACATCGCGCGGGTCAAGGAAGGACAGCCCGTGAGCGCCACGCTCGACGCATATCCTGACCGTGAGCTTCCTGCCAAAGTGCGGACGGTGATTCCAACAGCCGACCGGCAGAAGGCCACCGTGAAGGTGCGCATCACCTTTGACAAGCTGGATGACACCATTCTGCCCGATATGGGTGTGAAGGTCGCTTTCTTGAGCCCCGCTCCGGCGCCGGGCAAGGGCAGCCAGAGTGATGCGCGCGCTATCGTGCCAAAAACTGCGGTGCGGAGTGATGGCGGAGCGCAAATCGTGTACCTGGTGCGCGATCAGAAGCTCGAACGCAGGGCGGTACGCCTGGGCGCAGAGCGCGGCCAGGATGTGGAGATTGTGGCGGGAGTTTCTCCCGGCGACATGCTCGTGGTGCGCAGCGCAGACAAATTGCGTGAAGGACAATCGGTTGAGGTAAAGCAGTAGGAGGGGAATGATGGTTCGTGTGGATGGAAGCGGCGGTTCCAACAGTCTGATCCAGGCCCG
>DASTPO010000394.1:0-9654 GCA_035762225.1 Candidatus Angelobacter sp. | reverse complement strand
CGGCTGCACGGTGTCTTGGCAACTGCCACCTTATTCAGCACCCTCGGTCTTCGCCCGGCCATGGGCCGCGCCTTCACTGCCGAGGAAGACACGCCGGACGCAGCGAAGGTTGCCGTGATCAGCCATTCGCTCTGGGTGCGGCACTTCAGCTCGGATAGCGGCGTAGTGGGGAAAACCATCCTGCTCGACAATGTGCCTCACCTTATCGTCGGTGTTCTGCCGTCCTCCTTCCGCTTTCCTGACCTGGACCTGCGGCCCGATTTCATCGTGCCGGCGGCGATTCCTGACTCCCTCGGCGATATGAGCCATCCCATGCTCATCGTCAAAGTGATTGGACGCATGAAGCCGGGTGTCTCCCTGCAGCAGGCCGGATCTGACCTTGATACGGTTTTCCAGCAGTACCTGGCGGCCACGCACTCCAGTTTCGGCGGTTTCTTTACCGGCGCCTCGGTGCACACGCGCCTGCTTAAAACTGAACTGGTCGGTTCGGTGCGCCGGCCGTTGCTGATCATCATGGCCGCTGTCGGCTTCGTCCTCCTGATCGGCTGCCTGAACATCGCCGGCCTCCAGTTGGCGCGCGCCGTCCAGCGCAGTCAGGAAGTCGGCATGCGCTCCGCGCTGGGCGCAGGCAGGCTCCGTCTGCTGCGCCAGTTGATCACGGAAAATCTTGTGCTCTCCGCCGCGGGGGCCATTGGCGGAGTTGCCATCGCGCTGGTTGCTGCCAGCCTGCTGCGGGCCGCGAAATTGAGTGCCTTGCCGCACATCGCCGAGATTCGCGTCGATCTCCGGGTGCTCGCCTTTGCCGTGCTGATCACGCTGGCTGCCGGTTTGTTCTTTGGGCTTGCTCCCGCGCTGTGGATCAACCGTAAAGACCCCGCAGACGCCATCGGCAAAGGCAATCGCTCCACCGCCGGAGCGGGCCACCGCCGTATGCGCAATTTCCTTGTGGTCGCGGAGCTGGCTGTTGCTGTCGTGCTGCTCGCCGGCGCTGGACTGCTGGTGCACAGCTTCAGCCGTCTGCTCGCCGTCGATCCCGGCTTTGATTTTCACAACGTGCTCACCGCGCGCGTTAGCTTTCCTATGACCACTTTGCGGGAGCAGGAGCCCAGGTTTGCGTTTCGTGATCAAGTCACACGCGAATTGCGCTCTCTGCCCTCGGTTGAATCGGTGGGAACAACCACCAGCCTTCCCTTCCAACCGTATGAAAGCAGCATGTCGGTGATGATTGAGGGCAAACCGGCTCCTCCCATGGGAATGTCGCCTTTCGTCGCCGTAACCAGCATCAGTCCGGAATACTTGCGCGTGATGCGGGTTCCTCTCATAAGCGGCCGGGGCTTTAATGAATCCGATGTTCACACTTCAACACCCGTGGCCATCGTCAATCGCACATTCGTGGAACACTTCTTCTCCGGTGAAGAGGCGTTGGGCAAGCGTTTTCGCGTGCCGGCTCCCGGGCCTCCAGCCCCGTGGATCACCATCGTGGGAGTCGTTGGCGTCGTCCGCAATCTCGGCCTGGCGGAGAACGTTTCACCGGAAATCTACCGGCCGCTCACGCAAGGCCGAATCTACGATGGCGTCACCTTCGCCATCCGTACCACAGAACTGGAAAGCACAGCGGCAGCGCTGCGCAAAATCATTACCAGGGTGGATCCCACCCAACCCGTTTCGAATGTTGTCTCCGTGGAGCAGCTGCTCTCAGAATCGCTGGCCGCGCGCCGGTTCAACATGGTGGCGCTGGGCGCCTTTGCTCTGCTGGCGCTTGTGCTGGCTGCTGTCGGCATCTTCGGCGTGCTCTCTTATTCGGTGGCGCAGCGCTCGCACGAGATCGGGGTGCGCATGGCTTTGGGCTCTGACCGTGCGCGTGTGCTTAAGCTGGTCCTGCGCGAAGCCGCGTGGCTCAGTGTAACCGGATCGGCGCTTGGGATCGCCGGGGCGCTGGCGCTCACGCGCTCCATGTCTTCTCTGCTCTACCACACCAGTGTTTTTGATCCGCTCACGATGATCGCCGTCGCCGTTCTGCTGATCACCGTCGGCACCCTTGCGGGTTATGTCCCCGCGCATCGGGCGAGCAGGGTAGATCCAATGATTGTGTTGAGAGCAGAGTAGCGCCGCGTCTATCTGCGGTAGGTTTGGGTTTCCGTCCCGGCGATTGCGAGCTGCGGCCTCGGTGCTTACACGCCCACTGTCTGCTGTTTCCCGGCTTTCTCGGCGTCCTCAATCTTGATCGCCTGCCGGAAATAATCCATGGAGAGCTTCAGCCCTGCTTCCAGGTCGATCTTCGGCTCCCAGCCCAGCATCTGGCGTGCCTTGCTGATGTCTGGCCGGCGCTGCTTTGGATCGTCCTGCGGAAGCGCTTCATGGGTAATCGGGCTGCGCGAGCCGGTCACCTTCAGGACTAGATGTGCGCACTCCAGGATGGTAAATTCCGTCGGATTACCCACGTTCACCGGATCGTGCGTCTCCGCTCGCGAGAGCCGCAGGATGCCGTCCACCTCGTCGCTCACGTAGCAGAAGCTGCGAGTCTGCTTGCCGTCGCCGTACACCGTGAGCGGCTCGCCGCGCAGGGCCTGCTTCATGAAATTGGAGATCACGCGCCCGTCGTTGAGCTGCAAACGCGGCCCGTAGGTATTGAAGATGCGCAGAATCCGCGTGTCCACCTTGTGATAGCGGTGGTACGCCATCGTTGCCGCCTCGGCAAAGCGCTTTGACTCGTCATACACTGAGCGCGGGCCGATGGGATTCACATGGCCCCAGTAGCTCTCCTTCTGCGGATGCTCCAGCGGGTCTCCGTAGCACTCTGAGGTGGATGAAACCAGGTATTTCGCTCCATACTTCTTCGCCAGTTCAAGCGAGTGAAACGATCCCAGCGATCCCACCTTCAGCGTCTCGATGCCGTGCTCCATGTAATCCACCGGGCTGGCCGGCGAGGCGAAGTTGAAAATGTAGTCCACGCGCCCCACATCGTAGGGCTCGTTGATGTCTTTTTGCGCGAACTCAAAGCGCGATTCATTCTTCAGGTGCGCGATGTTGCGCAGGCTGCCGGTCAGCAGATTGTCGACGCACACCACGTCATGGCCTTCACCCAGCAGCGCATCACAGAGATGCGATCCGATAAAACCTGCTCCACCTGTCACCAGTACACGCATAGAAGTTTGCCCTTCTCAACCAATGATTGCCGCGCAGCCTGCTGCCATTCTACTGCTGTCCCGCTCCCCCGCTGTTGATTCCCGTATTCCCGCCGCAGTGCCCTATGTTGCGCTCCACGTCGGTGCCTTCCTCATAATCGTTCCAGGTCTCCACCAGCAGATAAGGCGACGCGTTCTGCGCCCCATAATACTTGCGATAAATCCGCAGCACATCTTCAAACGTCTTGCCGCAACGATACGCAATGTGCCGGTTGCGGCTCCACGACGCCTTGCTGTCGTCAAACCCCGGCCACACCGCGCCCACGGCGATCTTGTCCTGGTGGTGCTCCTGCATGTTGCGATAAAAATAATTCAGGTAATCCTCGCCGTAGTTGCTGCCGTCGCGCGCCCAGCCGTCTTTTCCCGGCTGCACCCACGCGTAGTATCCGTCAAATGCGTCCGGATATTTATCATTCTGGTCTTTATAGATCAGCAGCGGCGGGTCCGGCCATGATTTTGTCACCTGCCGGATATGGTTCCAGTCTGTCCCTGAATCTTTCGGAAAAATAAAGACCACGGGACGTCCGTTGTAGCGCAAATAAGCGTCCCGCGTGGGCCCGGCGTTCGGTCCAATGTAGCGATCGAACAAATATTGCAGGTCCACGATCACGGCGTCGGTGTCATATCCTGGATGGTCCACCGCTTCGTCATACTGCGCGGCCACCTTGAACCGGCCATCATTGCTGGCCGCCTGCTGCAGCAATGCGTAGCTCTGGTCTTCAAATTCCTTGCGCGGCCCGTACCAGTTCACCACGAACCCGCCAATATTCAGTTCCTTGGCTTTCACTATCTGCTGCCGCAGCACGTTGGGATCATGGCATGAGTAGCCGACGTCAATATGCGCCTTCTGCCCAAACCACGGCTGGTAAATCGCCAGCAGCATCGGGCTGCCCTCCGGGGCGCGCATCTGCGCCGCCAGTGACTCGCGCACGTTGGCCTTGGCGCAGCCAAAACACGAGATCAGCAGGGCTGAAACAAAGAGAAAAATGCCTGTGGACGTAACAATGCGCTTCATAACCAGGGTTGTTTCATGGATGTCTTATTACCCAAGGTTGGATGAAAAAGCAGCAGTTCGGGATGGATGGCCGCAAAGTGCACCAGGCACTCCTGCCCATGCCGCGCCTGCGGCCTGTCCCTCTAATACTCTCCCGGCGGCCCGCTCTCATTGGCCAGGTTCTCAAACCGGGTTGACCGCTTGATGAACGCCAGCTTCACCACGCCGGTCGGGCCGTTGCGCTGCTTGGCGATAATCAGCTCTGCCTTCCCCTCAAGATCCGGATCGTCCGGCTTGTACACCTCTTCGCGGAAGATGAACGCCACCACGTCCGCGTCCTGCTCAATCGCGCCCGACTCGCGCAGGTCCGCCAGTTGCGGCCTATTGTTGCCGGTCCGGCTCTCCGGCGCGCGGCTCAGCTGTGACAGCGCGATTACCGGGCAGCGCATCTCCTTGGCCAGCCCCTTCAACCCGCGTGAAATCGCCGACACTTCCTGCGTACGATTCTCATACCGCTTGCCGCCGCCCGTCGGTGCCCCCGCCACCAGCTGCAGATAGTCCACGATCACCAGGTCAAGCCGTCCCTGTGCCTGCTGCAAACGCCGGCATTTGGCACGCATCTCCGAAAGCGAAATTCCCGGCGTATCGTCGATAAAGATCGGCGCCTCCACCAGCGCAGCCAGCCCCGCCACCAGCTTGTTGTAGTCTTCGCGGCCCAGAAATCCCGTGCGCAGCTTGTGCGAATCCACCATCGCCTGCGAGCACAGCAGGCGCAGCAGCAATGACTCGCGTGACATTTCCAGTGAGAACACGCCCACCACTTTGTTATCGCGCACCGCCGCATTCTCGGCGATGTTGATGGCAAACGCCGTCTTTCCCATGGAAGGCCGCGCCGCGATGATCACCAGGTCAGACTTCTGCAGTCCGCTGGTCATCCCGTCCAGGTCTTCAAAATGCGTTTCCAGCCCGGTAATGCGCTGGCCCTGCTCGTAAAGCTTGTCAATCGACCCAAATGACTGCTTCACGATCTCCGGGATGCCAAGAAAGCCCTGCCCAATCCGCTGCTCGGCCACCTTGAAGATCTCCGACTCCGCCGAGTCGATAATCTCCTCCGCCGGCGCTTCCTGCTCATACGCTTTCTGTATTGCGCTGCTGGCTGCGTGAATGAGCCCGCGCAGCAGCGCCTTGTCTTTCACGATCTTGACGTACTGCTCAATGTTCTTGACCCGCGGCAGACCGTCAGTCAGTGAGGTCACGTAAGCCACGCCGCCCACTGACTCAATTTCCTTGTGCTGCCCCAGCTGCTCGGTGAGGGTAACGAAATCAATGGCCCGGCCTGTCTCGGCCAGCTCCATCATGCGCAGGTAGATACGGCGATGGGAATCGAGCGAGAAGTCTTCCGCCCGTAAAAACTCGGCAGCCTGGGGATAAGCGGAGTTATCCAGCAGGATCGCGCCCAGAATGGCGCGCTCTGCTTCCGCGCTGGCCGGAAGCCCTCGATCCAGTATGTGTTCGGTTGTCGCCATCAGTGTTTCTGGAATAAGTTTTATGCTTGCGGGTCTCGAAGTCAACCTAAAACAGGCGTTAAAAACGGCGAAAGCCCAGAGAAGCGCGGCTCTCCAGACAAAAATAAACCCGGCCTGTACCAGCCATACAAGCCGGGTCTGCGGGGTGGATGTTCCTGCGCCGCGTGTTGCCCAGGCGACGGCACAGTTCAGCGAGCTTCTCTCACGCTCAAAACGCGCTTACGCGTATGAGATTCGGCCTTTCGGCCAGCCAGCCAGAAAGCCAACGCAGATTAAACTCCAGCACATCCCTTGAGTGTGCTGTCGGTTCCTTTTTGAATCAAGCCTCACTGTGGCCGGAACATTCACACTTGAGTATCAGCAATATCTCTGAACGCGGGAACCTCGAGCAAGGGCGTATTTAAAGTCCTGGCTGATTTCGGTGACTTTCCTGTGAATATTTTCGCTTGCCTGTGGAAACAAGTGGAAAAGTGAGGTCGAATTTCACGCCCTGGTGCGCGGCGCAAAGCAGGAAATGCTAATTCCTCGGCTTCTTGCTCTTGGGCTCGGCCGGCTGATCAGAGTCATCCGGCTGGCCGATCAGTTTGAATTCCACTTCGCGTGAGCGCGATACCGCGTTTTTCTTTTCATCCAGGGAAAACTCTTTCAGCGTGCCGCGAAGAATGTAGTATCCATCCTGCGTCTTGCTCTTCGCCGGTCCTCGATCAAATTTTCCTTTGAATTCAAACCACGTGCCGTGCAGTTGCTTGCTGGTAAATGAAACATCGTGCCCCTGAATCAGGGCTTTATCGAAAAACTGGTCCAGAAAGACGTCGCGATCGCTGTCGGAGTCTCCCATGCGCGAGATGTATCCCGATACTTCGTGCTTCTCCACGTTGATCTGGAGAAATTCGCCCTCTTTCAGGAAGCTGTACATCCCGGAAATATCTTCCGCCGGAGTGCTTGCGGTGGGGCCGTGGCTATCTTGCTCACCTGGCTTGCCTTGCCCGCGGACGGCAAAGCCGCCCTGCGCCTGGCAAGCTGCCGCGCATGTGACCAAAGTAAGCAGCCCAACGAGTTTCCGCCATGAAAACATGAACTATGCCCTTTACCAGTAAAGATATAATCGTTCTACTGGCCCGGAAGTTCAAGAGAAATGCAGTCAGCGACGAAACCGGCCTCAGACAAGCCAACGGCTCCAGATCGCGGCTTGCAGTTTCTTATTGAGCCAGAGCCATGGTTGCGTGTGTTTGCCCGCAACGTCGGCGATCTCTTTCGCGCCGCCCCGCCGCCTGTCTGGGTAACAGCCAAGCCCGCTCCATACTTGCCTGACGCCCTGGTCCACCGTCCGGTCGCGTGGCGTTCCGAGCGGCAGTCTCTTCTGGCGCACGTGCTGGCTGTTCTGGTGCTCTATGCGCTTCATCTCCTCTGGCTGGATCAGCCGCAAATTCTGCCCCAGGCGCCGCCCCGCACCGCCGGCCTGCACTACCCGCTATCGGAATACCTGCCAGCTGTCTCCACGCGCAAGCCTGAGCCGCCGCGGCGTCTGCGACCGCAAAAAGCGGATCCCGAATATTCAGTGCAGGAAATCGTGGTCACCAATGAACACCACATCAGCACGCGCCAGACCATCATCCATCCCAACCCGATTTTTCTTAAACAAGACGTTCCCATGCCCAACTTGATCGTCGCAGCGGGCATTCCCGGAGCGCCGTTGGCAGCAAACCACCCGCTGCAGATCCTGCCGGCAACTGTGCCACAGATCGCCGAACCTGCTTCGGCAGTGATCCCAAGCAGGATGCGTCCACTGCTGTTTCCGCCGGCAGCCCAGCCCACAGTTGTCGCACCCGCTGGTTCGATTGCCACAAATCGTCGTGCACAACCCCTCCCGCTTGAGGGACCAGTCGTCGTGCCGCCCGCCCCAGAGACGGCCACCCGCAACCTTCAGGCTCTCCAACTGGCAGCGCAGGCGCCTGAGATCGCGCCTCCGCCCTCAAGCATCGCCGCCGCTCATTCGTTGAGTACGTCTTCCCTGCCCATGGCGGAAGCGCAAGTCGCGCCTCCCGCGCCCGGTGCGGCCGCGCGAAATCTAGGCAGTCTGGGAATCCCGTCTTCCGATCCAACCGTCGCTCCGCCGGTGCAGCCGGCCAGTTCGGGAGGTAGCGTGCGCGAGAAGGAACTCGGACAGTTGCTGGCCCTGAATGCCAGGCCACTCGATCCAGTCGAGCCTGTGAACATTCCCGAAGGCAATCGTCCGGGAGAGTTTGCCGCCAGCCCAGAGGGCCATCCCGGAGCCACCGCCCGTCCTGAAATCAAAGCCGGCAACAACGCGACGCCAGATCATGCTGTCGCCGATCCGGGCGCGATTTATGTTGCGCCTCCGCCGGCCCGGATCACATCCAATTCCGCTCTCGCTGGTCCCGCCACCCCGCGGCCTGCGCGCGCGCTCACTCCAGACAAGACTGACGGCCGGCCCAATGACCGCATTGACTCGCAGGTTTTCGGCACGCGACGGCACTACTCCATGCGGCTCAGCATGCCGAACCTTTCTTCATCTGCGGGCAGCTGGACAGTGCGTTTTGCTGAGCTGAATCCTTCCGGTGTCGCGGGTGCCGATCTCAGCGCCCCGGAGGCCATCACCAAAGTGGACCCTGCCTATCCGCAGGACCTGATGCATGACCGCGTCGAGGGCGTCGTGGTGCTCTATGCCGTCATTCACAGCGACGGCAGCGTGGGTGAAGTGCGCGTTCTTGAGGGCGTTGATGAACGCCTGAATGAGAATGCTCGCATCGCGCTGCAGAAGTGGCGTTTCCGTCCCGGCACAAAAGACGGTGTTCCCATCGATATTGAAGCAGTGGTTCGGGTGCCGTTCCGGGTAGCCCGCAGCAGCTTCTGAAACCTACCGCGCCGCGGCCATGCTGCTGACGCTCTCAATCGCCTGGTAGATTTTTGCGTGGGTGCAAACTTCGTAGTAGTGCTTGCTGGTTACTTGCTTCAGGGAAAAGTCGCGCGCGTCCACGTGGGCAATGTTGCCTTCACGCACAATGATCTGGTGAAACGATCCCTGGCTCAGCGGCACCATGCCGGCATAGACCCGTACCGCGGTCTTGTTCCAGATCATCGGCACCTGCACGTCATACGCCTGCAATGAGATTTCACTGCGCAGCTTGCGGAAGGCGGCTTCATTCAAGTGAATGCCGCCAATGTTGTAGCGCAGCAGGAACTCGTCAGGATTGCCGCCGGTATCGTCGTCGTCAACCGTCTTGAAAGAAAACACGTTGAACAGGAGCTCACGATCTTCCAGCAACCGGCGCACTCCCTTGCTGCACGAGGAAAGACGGTCACTCTCATTGAGCGCCTTGGAGATCATGATCTGCTTGTTGCCGTCCATCAGGTACATGGGCGCTGAATCCTGGTAGGAAATCCCAATGCCCACTTCCAGGCTGGGCAGTCCCGCAGCCAGGGAGCGCTCGTTGTAAGCCGTCACCACCTGGATCATCTCTTTGGCCAGCACGCAGGTCTGGGCCACGCCCAGTGCCGGCTCGCCTTCCCGCTCAAACAACGCCAGGATCAGCGCGTCGCCTTCAATAAACACCTTCTTGGCCGCGTACTTGGGCAGCAGCTTGTTGATGGGATCGTAAAAATTCAGGCTGAAATAGGAAGCCGGATTCAATCCCTTCTCCAGCAGCGTGCGCGTCAGCGTGGTGGACTCCCGGATGTCTGCCTTCAACACAACATGATGAATCACTTTTTCTTCCGCCGGCTTTTGTTCTTCAGCCAGAAGAAATTCGTACAAGGTGTTGTTGATGGCAGAAAGCTCGCGGAACCGTTCGGTGGCCAGCACGTTGACGCTCTCCATGCTGGCGAAAACCGTCTCCATGCGGCGCAGATCGCGATGGTAGCGCGTGAAATCGGCAAAGTATCGGCCGGCATATTTGGCCCTGTCCGCCGGTCTGCACGCCTCCACCTT
>DASTPO010000393.1:0-3657 GCA_035762225.1 Candidatus Angelobacter sp. | reverse complement strand
GATGCAGGCAAATGCCTTTTTCTGGACGGGGAACAAATTGTTGCCGCCGCCGATAAAGCCGGCATTGCCATTGTCGCTGGCTCAGCCGGCAGCAACTAACTCAGAAAATCCGCAGCCAGGAAAGTGTGTGACAACGATTCACTCTTCTTCTGCACGCAGCGCTCGCCGCTTTCCATCTCTCCCGCCACCAGCCAGAAGATCTTCCGCGCACCTGGCCACATTTCTGGCGCGCAGCTCAGGATCGCGAGAGGAAAAGACGCGAAACAGATGTGAGCGGCGATGCGACGGAGACAGCTTTTCCCATGCCTGGTTCGCCCCCGGGCTCTGGCGAAAAACCATCTGCATCATCGGCGGCAGCTCGCGTTCAGCCTCCATGATCTCCATCAGCCGCTCCGCCATCTGCGCGCCGCGCCGCACGCGCGTTTCCTGCTGTTTGCCCTGGAGAATCCAGGTGGAAAGATCATTTCGTAGAGAGTTACTGAGCGATTCGTAAAACTTCATCAGGCGGCGCGATTGCTTGAGCTGGCTGAGCAGCTCTTTGGGCGGGGCAGAAATCTTCCGCGGCGCCGTGTCCGGCGCAAGCTGAAACCTGGCCGTAGCTCCCGGAGAAACCTTCGCTCCGGCCTGCATCTTCTTGTTTACGATCAAAAAATGCTGGCCCTGCCGGGTGGGAAACAGCGTGCTGCGAAAGGCAAAACCGTTGATCTGGCCCTGTATCCTGATCTGGCCCCGTTTACCCCAGACCTTGCCGGCATCGAACGGCACTCGCGCGATGACCCATCGCATTGGCTCGCGGGTGCGCTCCAGCAGCGCGGAAAAAGTTTTTGGCGCAGTGGTGGCCGGCATCAGCGCCTAGTCTAGCAAAGTTGAATGGCTGGATTGGTCAGGTTCGATCGCGAAACGTCCGCCGCTTTTGCTCCTTGGAATCGCTTTGGTAAGGATCGCGGTTGCCGGGCTTTTGTGGCTGCAACAGCTCAGGCTGTTTCGGATCGTTTTTTCTCCCGCCGCCCATCGGCACGAGTTCATGCGCTACTGACGGATTGAGCCGCCCACCCACCATGTTGGGAATCTGTGCCACGTTGCGCCTTCCGGTATCCCGGCGCTGGTCAGTCCGGATGGGCATTTGCAGGATCTTGCTTTCGCCATGCGGATTTGGGCTGCTCTCGGAAAGCTGTCCGCCCGCTGTCTCGCGTTTTGATGCACGCTTTTTTGCCTTGCCGTCCGCCATACCCCCTCCGATCCTCAGATTTAAGATGGCAGAACACGGGTCGGGGTGGCGTGGGAATCGAGAGCTCAAACCCACCTATATTCGGCGCAAAGTGCGTCTCCAGGAAAAACGGGCGCCGGGATTTCCCGGCGCCCTCTCTCAACTGGCTTCTACCACACGCGGCAGGCCTTCTCATGGACCATCGGCTTGCCTTTGGCGCAGCCGTATGCCTGGGCGAATTCCGGCATATTGGCCACCGTATTGTTGACGCGGTATTTTGGCAGCGAGTGTGGATTGGTGAGGACCACGGTGCGCATGATCTCCGGGCGCAGCTCCTCGCACCAGTTGTTGGCAAAGGAGAGAAAGAAGCGCTGGATCTCCGTGAGTCCGTCGTCACCCTTGGTCTCCAGAGTTTTGCCCTGCTGCTTCAGGCTGTTGTCGAGAGCGATCAGCGCCAGATAGATGCCGCCGTTATCGGCTGTGTCTTCACCCTGGGTCAGCAGCCCATTTTGTTTTACGCCCGCCTCCGGGATCTCCTGGGTGTACTCGTCGGAAATGCATTTGCCGCGTTCGTCGTAGGCTTTGGCATCTTCCGGCGTCCACCAGTCATGCAGGTTTCCCTGAGCGTCAAACTTGCGCCCCTGATCGTCAAACCCATGTGTGATTTCATGGCCGATCACGGCTCCTTCGGCGCCAAAATTGCCGGCGTCATCCATATCCTTATCGAAGAAGGGCGGCTGTAGTATTCCCGCGGGAAAATTGATGGTGTTGAACTGAGGATCGTAGTACGCGTTGATGGTTGGAGGCGTCATGGTCCAGTCATAACGGTCAATGGGCTTGCCGACCTTCTGCACCCAGCGGTTGAATTCAAACGTAGTCGCCGCATGCACATTGCCCAGATAGTCATCCGGCTTGATCTGCACCGCTGAGTAGTCACGCCACTTATCCGGGTAACCGATCTTCTCCAGGATCGCCTGCAGCTTGCGCGTGGCCTGCTCTTTGGTTGCAGGTTTCATCCAGCCCAGTCCGGCGATGTCCTGCTGCAATGCGCCCTCAATGCCCTTCACGATCCGCATTACCTGCTCTTTGCTGGCTGGAGGAAACGCGCGCGCGACGTAGGCCTGTCCCAGCGCTTCACCCAGGGCATTGTCAGCCGAGTGCACGCAACGGCGCCAGCGCGGCGCCAACTCCGGCGTGCCGGAAAGGGTTTGGGTCAGGTTGAAATTCTCATTTACGAAGGCCTTGCTCAGGTAGGGCGCGGAATCGTGAACCAGGTTCCATTTCAGATAGGCCTTCCAATGCGCCAGAGGATGTTGCTGGATTACCTGTTCCAGCCCGCGGAAGAAATCCGGAGAGGTAACCAGGTAAGACTGTTGCGCAGGCGCGTGGATCAGCGTGAGATAGCGCTGCCAGTCGAATGACGGCGCCAGCTTCTGGAATTCAGCCAGCGTCATCTTGTTGTTGATGTTTTTGGGATCGCGGCGCTTCACCACATCCATGGCTGCCTTGGCCAGCGCGGTTTCCATTTCCATGATGATCGCAGCGTCAGCCGCGGCCTGGGTTTGCGGTATGCCCGCCAGCTTCAGCATGTTGGTGACGTGCGCGAGATATTTTTTGCGCACCTCCACCGACTTGGCATCGTCGGAAAGGTAGAAGTCTCTGCCGGGAAGCACAAAGCCGCCCTGATCAAACTGCGCGACGGTCTTCTGCGCATCGTCATAATCCTGGATGGCGGAGAAGCCGAACATCGGCGCAAAGGTGGCATTATCGTCCACCAGCCACGCTCCACCGATGGTGGAATGCTGGTGGGCTATCTGGTCCACGAGCTGAGATTTCTGTTTGATGTCATCAATCCGCTTCAGCTCCGGCTGCAGCTCCTTCAATGACGCGCTTTCCACTTTGCTCTCATCCATGCAGCTGGTCCAATAATCACCGATCTTCTGCTCCACCGGAGTGCGGCCCTGCTTCTTTGCGGCCGCCGCTTCCAATGACTGGCGCATGACCACCTCATTCCACTTCAACAACGGACCGGCAACGCCCCACGCGGCCTGGTCGGGCGGAATTGGATTGGCCGCAAAAAATTTGCTGCAACTGTATTGATAAAAATCGGTGCAGGGGTCGACCTGCGGATTGACCTGGTCCGCGCTCAGATGCTGAAGCTTGGGCAACTCCTCTGACGGGCCTTTTTGTTGGGAAAAGGCCAATGACGCCACGCACAGGAAAACAGCCAACGGCAGAAAACGCATTGAAATACTCCTCCTTGGAGTGGGGACCGGTGATCGAATACCGTCCTATCGAATGTCTGTAGGTTCAGACGTGCAAACCTGGTGTTCGTGGGCAAAGAAAAACAAGATTTTCCGGGATGATTGCGTACAGTGGGGTCATTTCTGGCTCTTGGCTTTGGCCCGGTTTTGCCTTCTTTGCTGCACCCAACCCGGTTTGGTGGTCTG
>DASTPO010000392.1:0-11658 GCA_035762225.1 Candidatus Angelobacter sp. | reverse complement strand
GCCAACCGCGGTAGCGCAGACGAGTGCGGCTGCGGCAAGCCAGGATAAGACTCAGCCGCACCCGGCGGCAGCGGGAGAATCCCGACCGTAGATCGCCACCCGGCCAAACATTTGCAGAACAGACGGCAGGAATCGAGCCGGATGTAATGTTGGCCGGGAAAAATTCCGTCAGATATAATGTGCCTTACGCCTCAATTTGTTATCTAAAATAAGTAAGGGACAATGCTTAGGCCATTTGGGGTCAAGGCCGCGTCCAGTAGAGGTCCGGGCGAACGGGACATTCACATCTGAAGGAGCCTAGCATGGCGATTCAAGCAACCGAAAAGATCTGGCATAACGGAAAGATGATTCCGTGGAACGACGCTCAAATCCACGTAATGTCCCATGTTATCAATTACGGTTCCTCCGTATTTGAAGGGATACGCTGCTATGCGCCAGGCGGCGATCCAGCCATCTTCCGGCTGCGGGAGCACATGCAACGCCTGGTGGACTCCGCCAAAATCTACCGCATTGAAATCGACTACAGCCTGGACCAGCTTTGTGACGCCGCGATTCAACTGGTGAAAACGAACGCTGTCTGGCCCTGCTATCTGCGTCCCATCGTCATGCGCGGCTACGGAGAGGCTGGGGTGAACCCCTTCAACTCGCCCAACGAGGTCTATATGACCAACTATCCGTGGGGCAAGTATCTGGGAAAAGGCAACGTGAGTGAGGGCGTGGAAGCCTGCGTTTCTTCCTGGACCCGCATTGCTCCCAATACCATGCCTGCCATGTCCAAGGCCGGCGCCAATTACATGAACTCTCAGCTCATCAAGATGGAAGCCATTGTGAATGGCTATGTTGAGGGTATCGCGCTGGATGTTAACGGCTTTGTGAGTGAAGCGTCAGGGGCAAACATCTTTATCGTACGCAAGGGAAAGCTGATGACGCCGCCGCTGGGCAATTCGGTGCTGCCGGGCATCACCCGGGAAAGCATCATCACGCTGGGCGAGGACATCGGCATGCCGGTGGTGGAGCAGATGATTCCCCGCGAAATGCTCTACCTGGCCGATGAAGTCTTCTTCTGCGGAACCGCCTCGGAAATCACGCCGATTCGCTCCATCGACAAGATCGATATCAATAAAGGCGTTACCGGCCCCGTTACCCTCGCATTGCAGCGCGAGTTCTTCGGGATCGTGAACGGTACAGCGGCCGACCGGCATAACTGGTTCACCCGGGTGCCGGTAAATGACCGGTCCAAGCAGCCGGTCGGGGTTTAGATATCGCTGGCCAGTCCGACACAAGTGTAAAGGCCGCGTTCAAGCGCGGCCTTTTTGTTTACTGAGAATTCGTCGAGGGCCCAAGGACGCGTCAGCCGATCTGGGCCACCAGCGCCCACTCGCGCGGAAGCAGCGCATTCAGCCGTTCCTGAAGTTTCTTCATCTCCGGGCAGGCGGAGCGGTCAAAGGCAACGCCCGTTCGCCCGCTGCTGTGCGACCAGACAATGTTCCCGGTGGCATGGACGGAATGCTGGACTTCCGGCAAAACCAGGCTCATGGTAAGCGACGCACCGTGGGGCAGAGGCTCCGCGGCGCTGAGACAAAGGCCGGTCTGGCTGACATTCAACACATTGACCTGGTGTAAAGTGCGCTGCCATCCCCGATGATTGAGCGTGCCGGAAACAATACGCGCCGCGACCGTATGGCGGTAGGTGGCAACTCTTTGTTGCGCCATGTTGGTATAGGAGGCCTTCAGGCTGCGTACCAGCATGTCCATGCTGACGGGTTTGGGAACAAAAAGCTGCACGCGCTTGCTGCGCGCGTGCTCGAGCCTGGCTGCGGACATCAGACCCACGGCCACGCCCTTCCATCGACTGGAAGGCTGCACCAGAGCCAATTCTTCGGCCAGAGGAACGTCAAAATCACAGATCGCCAGATCAAGCCGGGTGGTGCGCAGGATCTGGTTCGCTTCCGCCACGGTGCAAGCTTCATGAAGTTGGATGCCGAAGCCTTCAACCACCCTTTTCACCATCGCCACGGAAGGATCTTCCGGCATAAGGGTTAAAGCAGTGAAAACGTTCCAGGGGCCAAAGGTCTTAGGGCGGATGGCCATCACTTTCGGTGCAAGATTGCTTGATCTCATAGCTACAGCCAAAACGAACGGTGGGTTCCGGAATTATTGTGGACGAAGTAGAGTGTGGAAGCTGTGCGTGCGATCACACAGCGTGTGACATCCGCACCAGACCACGTTACGAACAGGTTCTCATGAAACGATCGTGAGCGTTGACCCGCGTTATCCCTTACATGGCGTCTAATTTTCTACTAGGCATTGTCCGGAAGCGCGAAGCGGAGCAATGGTTGTGGTCGATAGGTCAGTGCAATTTCGGCCGAAGGACAATGCTCTTACTGGAAGGTGTTACAGCCGCCAACACTTCCCTGCTGCATTCCCCGGCTGAACCATTGCGTTCGCTGCGCCGAACTGCCGTGGGTAAATGATTCCGGACTCACGCGTCCAGTGGACATTTTCTGCAGGCGATCGTCGCCGACGGCTGCGGCCGCGTTCATCGCGCTCTCCACGTCACCCTGCTCCAGCAGTTTGCGCTCCTGCGTGGAGTGCGCCCAGACTCCGGCCAGACAATCGGCCTGCAACTCCAGCTTGACCGACAATTCGTTGCGCTCGCCCGGATCGCTGCGCATCAATGAGCTTACTTTCTGTTCGATCCCCAGCAGCTTTTGCACGTGATGGCCGATCTCATGGGCCAGAACATAAGCCTGGGCAAAATCTCCGGGCGCGCCGAAGCGCCGCTTGAGTTCGTCATAGAAGCCCAGGTCGATATAGACCTTTTCGTCGACGGGGCAATAAAAAGGGCCGGTGGCGGAACGCGCAGATCCACAGCCAGAGGTGGTTTCGTCGCGGAACAGGACCAGCTTGGCGTGGCGATATTGAATGCCCTGCCGCTGAAGGATCTCGGCCCAGGTCTTCTGGGTGTCGTCCAGCACGAATGAAACAAACTTGACCGTGGGCTCTTCCTGGGCATCACGGGCGGTGTCAGGCCGGGAGACCGAGGTGCCTGGGCCGCCGCCACTGAGCAGCGTAAACAAATTCCGTTTGAAGACAAAGCTCAGAATGACGAGAATCAGCATGCCGCCGATGCCGATGTGCATACCGCCAAAACCGAATCCACCGCCTCCGCCTTCATCGCGCCGATCTTCAATGTCTCCGCTCGTTCCGCCCGGTGTCCAACGCATGGTGTTTTAACCCTTGGGTATCGGATGCCCGGCAAACCGCCTGATTTGCCTGGGGCCGATCATCAGTCATTAAAGACTTGCCGCTGCGCATGAGAAACAAAAAAATGCGGGGGGATTTGTTCTCCCCCACGCATATTTGCCACTACAGACCGGTTTAAAAAGCCACGCGCACGCCGAACTGCACCTGGCGTGGAGAGTCCGCCTGCGAATAGAACAGTGGGTTGGTGAGCTGGTTCACATTGGTTGGCTTCACGCCGTGCAGCCCGGTAAAAGGTCCGGTAATCAGGTTCAGAGGGCCCTGCGCCGTCTGCACAATGCCGTTGGCGGGAATGCCGTTGATGTCAAAAGCATCATTGACGTGGTTGAAGTTGATCCGGTTCAGCAGGTTGGTTGCCTGAACGGTCAGGTTCAAGCGGACGCCGCGATCACGATTGACATAAATGGCTTTTTGCAGATTCATGTCCCAACTGGCGAAGCCGGCGCCCCGATTGTCATTGCGCGACGACAGGAACGGAATCGCGTAATTGCTGTCGAGGGTCTGGCCATTGATTTTGTTCGTGGTGTTGGGCAGCCGCACCGAGAATGGCAGGCCGCTGCGCACGGTGATGATGGGCGAAATGGTGATGTCGCCCAGGATGGCTGAGAGCGCGCCCTGTCCCGGCTTGAACGGCGTGACGTAGACAGCGTTGACCACGAAGATGTGAGGAATATCGAAGACTGAGACAGCCCGGAATGAGCTCAGCATATCCGGTCTGAACCAGTTCTGGAAGCTGGCAAAGTCGATTGTGTCATCAATCGTCTTGCTCCAGGTGTAGTTCGCCTGGAACTGGAGACTGTGGCTGAAGCGCCGGGTCAGAGACGCCGTGAGGCCGTGATAAATCGAGCTGCCATTGGAAGCATAGGTAGTGTGCTGGAACTGCGTGCCGGTTGGAGCATAGAGCGGCCCGCCGGTGGGATCGGTGCATCCCGGATCGGTGGTAACCGGAGGACAGAACGGCGATCCCGGCGCAATGCGTGAATAGGCGGTTTCCACCGGCATCTGAAGATGGACCGCGTGATACATGTTGTATCCCAGTTCCAGAGACATGTTGTTGCTGAGCTGCTGGGCAACGCCCAGGCTGGCCTGGAAGCTGTATGGGTTCTTGTAATTGCTGGCTACGCTATAGCCGACCGAGGCGCCCGGCGTAGTGGTGTTGATGCCGACCGTGGCAAAATCTCCCGGCGAGAGGTGACCGAACGGAAGCTTGCCCTCGGCGAGTCCCAATCCCCACAGTTGGGCCACTCTTGGGTCTGTGGCGCTCAGAATTTGCAGCACTTCGTTAATATAGCGGCCACTGCCGTCCAGCAGAGAGCCGTAAGAAGGAATCAGCACATCAACCGGCGCGTAATAAATGCCGGCGCCGCCGCGGATAATCGTCTTGTGGTTGCCGAATGTATCCAGGGCAAAGCCAAGCCGGGGAGAAGCATAGAACTGGCCGCCGAGCGGTGGCGGCTCGCCGTCATAGTCCATGCGCACGCCGCCGTTGATGGTGAGCCTGGATGTGGCTTTCCAGCTATCCTGCAGGTAACTGCCAAAATAGTGGCCCCATCCCGTCCAGGTCGGGTTGTTGAATCCAGCGACCACGTCCACGGGCAGGCCAAAGGCAAAGGATTGCGCGGCGCTCAGGTTGGTGGTCTGCGGGCCAAGGGCGGGCAGGCCGTTGCTCAGGTTGAAGCCGACGAGATGCGCCTGCACCGCCGCGGGCGCAAGGGCGATCAAGCCCAACAGGCCGTCTTTGAAATCGAATTCGTTGTTGAACCAGAGATCATCTTCCACCGTGTAATTTGCCGGTCGATAGGATGCGCCGAACTTGAATGTGTGCGCTCCTTTGCTCCAGGTAATGTCATCTTCAAACTGATAGCGCTGCTGGTGGGCTTTGTACGGAATCAGCGACGGTTCGCCGAACGTTGAGGTGCCACCCAGACCAGGCGCGCCCAGATTGCCCAGGCTGAAGTTGATGCCGTTGTCATGGTTCGGAAGAGCCTCAGAGCGGTTGCGGGGCACTACCTGAATCAGAAGCTGGTTGACCAGGTTGGGGCTGATGCTGCGGGTCCATGTCCCCAGGATGCTGAAATCGCGCACAAACAGACCGCTACCATCCGGCGTGGAGTTGGTGATGCCGGCAATGGCGGAATGAAAATCATTGTGGGCGTAGGTAAGACGGAGCGTGAAAGAATCGCGATCGCTAGCCTGGTAATCGAAGCGGGTGATGATGTTATGCAGCCGGTCAGGGGCGTTGAACACGCCGTTGTCGCGGTTGAGAATGGTGGCCAGTTGCGGGTTATTGAGCGGCGCCAGGCCTGGGGTAATCCCATTGGCAAAGCCAACCAGGAAGGGATCGCCGGATGCCTTAAGGGCGTTGATGTAGCAAAGCTGGTCTGGAGCGAACTGGGCAAATTGGCCGGCGCAGTTGGCGCCCAAGCCCGGCGCGTTGATGCCCTGCGCCTCGGACGAATTGATGATGTTGTTGAAAAACGGCGTGTCAAGCCGCTGGAATTCGTAAGCCGTGAAGGTGAACAATTTGTCTTTTACGAGCGGGCCGCCCAGAGATCCGCCCATGTAAACGTTCTGGCTGAATGCCTTGGGGAAGCCTTCCAGGTCGTTAAAGAAGTTGGAGGCTTCAGTGTGCTGGTCGCGGAAATAGCCGAAGGCGTCACCGTGCCATTTCTTTCCGCCGGTCTTGGTGACGATATTGATGGCGCTGCCGTCAGTGAACCCGAACTCGGCCGCAAAAGCGTTGCGATTAACCTGATATTCCTGGATGGCGTCCACGGGCAGGTTGGTGAGGCGATACTGGCCGGTGCCGTACTCGTTCTCGCCGCCATCAATGGTGGAGAGATTGTTACGCCCATTGCTGCCGCCAATAGAAAACCCCGTAGTCAGGTAACCGGTGAACCCCGGGTTCTGGGCGCGGGTGGAGTCAGAGTTGCTCACGCCGGGGAGGGTGTAAACATCGAAGGTAAAATTGCGATTCAGGTTGGGTAATTCCTGGACCTGTAGCGAATTGATGGTGTTGGCCTGCTGTGACTGGTCGGCCGGAATCAGGACCAGGTTTTCCGAGCTGACCTCCACCACTTCATTGGCAACGCCCACCTTCAGATGGACGTCATAGGTCGCGCTCTGCCCGACCGTCAGTTCCAGACCTTTGAATACTTCCTTGGAAAATCCGGAGGCGACGGTGGAAACCTGGTACATGCCGGGCGGCAACGCCGACAGACGATAAACGCCGTCGGTTGAGGTCTTCACGACCTTCGAGATGCCGGTGCTGGCATTGGTGGCGGTGACGGTGGCTCCGGCGATCACAGCGCCGTTGGGGTCGGTGACCGTGCCGCGCAACGTGGCGGTGGAATAATCCACCTGGCAGAACAGCGTGGACGTCATCAGAACAGCGAACACAAGGACAAAGAAAAGTCTATTGCTCTTCACTGGGGGATCTCCTTCAAATGCGGACCGGCACGTGCCTACATGAACGCCATGCATGGTCCGCCATTACTGCCCTGAAATGCCGTAAATAGTACGGAAGGGAGTAAACAACTATTCTTGATCGGAGTCAAACACGTATTTTTTGAGGAAGCGGGAGAGCCAACGGCGGCCGGGCCGGGAGAGCGGGCTGGGGCCGGATCAAGGGTGGTAAAAACCCTGGATTTTCCGGTCTGGCCCGAAGATCTGCGAACTGGCAACTTCATGAATGGGGCAGATTTTGCCGGGTTTTTCTATATACTCGGGGCCGAAACGCACCTGATTTTCTGCAAATGAAAGAGAGCGCAAAATGAGGCCAAATCTCAAGGTTTTCTGCCTGGCATTGTTCCTGGGGTTACCGCTGTACAGCCTGGCCCAGCAAGCGGAAATAAAATTCATCGCCGATACGCTGGTGGTCCAGGCCGAAGGCCGCTATGAAAGCGATCCCGACCTGGCAATTGTTACCTTCGATGTTTCAGCCCAGGAGAAGGAACTGAAAGATGCGTATGCCAAGGCCACAAAGTCAATGCAGACAATCGTCGCCGTCGGGGAGCGGAACGGGTTGACCAAAGAAGGCATCCAGACCGGCGTTCTAACCGTGACGCCTTTCTATGAGGGCGATCGAAAGAAACGTGCTCGAGCTTATCGTGTGCAGGGCCACGTGACATTGAGGATCCAGGACTTTTCCAAGGTAGGACCGATCATAGACGATTCAATCCAGGATGGCATCGCCGACTTCCGCTCGCTGACCTACCAGTTGTCAAATGAAGAGTCGGCCAAACAAAAAGCGGTGGCTGACGCCATGCATCGTGCCGTCGGCCGGGCCACGGTGGCGCTGGAACAAACAAAACAGAGGCTCGGGCCCGCTCGGTCGGTAAGCCTGGAGGTAAGTAACCTGGTCGGAGTCGCGCAGATAGAGGGCATCGACTTCTACAACGGGGGAGATACCTCTGGAAGTGGTGGCGGGCTTTTCAGCAGGGCAAAAGTCGCTTCAATGCCGCCGCCTCCACCGGTGCAGCCTGGCAAGATCACGATTACGGCGACCGTACAGTGCGTGTTTGGGATTGAGAAATAACGAGCCGGGAGTTTGCCGGCAGCCACGCCATATGGGGCCTAACGCTGCCGTTTGCGGGCGCGCCACTCCTCGGCTGTGATTTCCCAGACCTCTGTCGGCAAGCGCCCGGAAACGTACTCATGCACTTCATTGGCGACCACGCGCATGCCTTGGCTTACAGAAATGCGGCGTGAGGCGGCGTTGGCGATGGCTTTAGGAACCCGCAGCAAGGGGAACTTGAGGACGTCAAACCAGTAGTCGGTTACGGCTTCCGCCGCTTCCGTCATCAGGCCCTGGCCTTGACAGCGGGGATCCAGCCAGAAACCGCGGTTTATCTTTTCGCTTCGCACCAGGCAGATGGCGCCGATCATCTGGCTGGGATCGCTCTTGAGGCGAAGCGTCCAGTCCCATTCGTCGCCGCGGGCGACAGCAGGCAGGGCGACGTCACGATAAAACGTGTATGCGCCATCCGGCGGATAGGGCCAGGGCACAGCCTTAGTGAGATATTGAACGATCTCCCACTGCGGAAAGAGGGCTTGGCACTGCTCCGCGTCAGCCAGTTCCAGCGGACGCAGGATGAGGCGCGGAGTTTCAAGTTGGGGAACCATCGCCCAATCTTAGAACAGCGCAGGCAGGCAGTAATTATTAAGGCCTATGGGCGTCACGTATCATCTTTGGACCAGTTTGCGGCAGTTCTTCCAGCACTTCGATAATCAATTGACGGATCGTGAATTCATCGTGAGTAGCGTGCGACGAGGTGGTCACACTGTGCAACGTCACAACGCCGCTCTCTATCTCATCCGCCAGTTGGCGCAGTGCAGAGACGGCTTTGGCGTCGTCGAGCCCAAACGCGAACCGGCCAGCGCGATTGGCGCAGTTGACTGCATTGATTAATTGTTTGTCTCGACTAGCCATCCGGGATCACCTCTGTGAATGCACGCTATCGAGTTGATTGATTCAATGTCCTCAAACTGCCTCTCAAATATTCTCAAAAAGCTCAAAATCAATGCCATTGCTTGTTTGGAGTTGAGCTAAGTTTTTGAGGATAAAAGAGTTTGCGGGAGCGGTGAAAAATGAAAACTGCTTTATAATCCGAAGCACAACAACTTTTACTCAGGGCGTCAGTGAACAACGGGGAACGGCTAATTTACGAGTTCGGTACCTTCCGTCTGGACCCGGACCTTCGACTTCTCTTGCGTGACGGCGATCCGGTCACGGTCTGGCCCAAGGTCTTCGATACCCTGGTTCTTCTGCTGCAAAGCCGCGGGCGTCTGGTGGAAAAAGAAGAGCTGATGCGCGCTCTTTGGCCAGAAAGTTTCGTAGAAGAAGGCAATCTTACCCAAAACATCTTTGTGCTGCGGAAAATCCTGGGCGATGACAGGAACGGGCACGGCTTTATTCAAACTGTGCCTCGACGGGGCTACAAGTTTATTGCTCCCGTTCGGGAAGAAGCGCTTGCGACATCTGACGGCGACCTGCCGGCAACCTACTGGCGAGGACGCAGCCCCTTCCGCGGACTACAGGTATTTGAGACGGAAGATGCATGGCTGTTTTTCGGCCGTGAATCGGAGACCGAGGGATTGCTGGCGCAGATGAGGCGGTCGCCAGTCTTGTCCGTGGTGGGCAATTCCGGCAGCGGAAAATCGTCTCTGCTTCGTGCTGGACTCATCCCTGCCCTGCAGCAGGGGCGGTTTTGTCCCAACGGATCGCCGAATGAGCAATGGCGCATAGCGACTTTCCGTCCTTCGGTAGCTCCTCTTGACTACCTGGCCGAGGTCTTGCCCGGCCAGTTGGCGCCGGAGCTGAGCGTACAAGAACGGGCCGAATTCATACGCGACTTCCGCAACAAACTCTCAAGCGGTGGAGACAGTTTGCGGAATGCGCTTGCTGCCCTTGCTGGCGCCCTACCTCAAGAAGCCGGCCCCACGCGGATCCTCCTGCTGGCTGATCAGTTTGAGGAGATCTTCACCCTGACGGCTGATCGTCGCATCCGCGAAGCTTACATTGGTTCCCTGCTGGCTGCGGCAAGCACAGACGGCGCCGTCCCGGTGCATGTGGCCCTGGCGGTGCGAGCGGACTTTTATCCCGAGTGCATGGAACACGCGGAGCTGAGCCGGCGGATGGCGGCGAACCAATATAACGTCGGCCGCATGAGCCATGAACAGCTGCGCGAAAGCATTGAAAAGCGGCTGCAACTGGCTTCAGCCCAGGCTGAACCCGGGTTGATCGATTCTCTTCTGGAGGACGTTGGCTCGGAACCGGGAAATCTGGCGCTGCTGGAGCACGCCCTCGGACAGCTATGGGATAAATGCGGTGGATTTGCCTGCACGCTGACCAACGAGGCTTACGCTGCGATTGGACGTTTACGGGGAGCGCTCGGCCGGCATGCTGATGAGGTTTACGCCGGCCTGGGCGATGAAGCACAGAAGCAACTGGCAAAAAAGATTTTTCTTGAACTGGTGCACCTGGGTGACGGAGCCCAGGATACGCGTCGCCGCGTGCCAAAAGCTGATTTGCTTTCTCTGGGCAAAGCAGACGAGATGGACCTTTTATTGGCCCATCTGGCCTCCAGGCGGCTGATTTCGACCGGTGAAGAAGATCATGAAAGCTTCGTCGAGGTTTCCCATGAAGCCTTGATCCGGGAATGGCCCTTGCTGTGCGAGTGGCTGGCTCAAAATCGAGAAGACCTCAGGCTGGAGCGAAGGTTGCTGCAGGCGGCAGATGAATGGAACAACCTGAAGCACGACGACGGCGCGCTGCTGCAAGGCGCACGCCTAGCCCAGGCGAAAGAATGGCTGGGCAGACATGCGGGCGCTCAGGTTCTTCTGCGTGACTTTGTTGAAGCCGGCGTCGCAGCCCGAAAAGAAGCACAAGAGCGCGAGCTCGCGAGCGAGAAGGCCGCGGCAGTGCGGTTACGCTGGTTTTCGTTCGGGCTAGCTATGCTGCTGCTGTTGGCAATAGGGGTTGCCTGGATTGCCTACCGTCAGAAAATCATCGAGAAGTCGCGCGCCATGGCGGCCCAGTCGGGAGAAATGCTGCAGCGTGATCATGGTCAGGCGCTGGACCTGGCGATTCGGAGCTGGGAGACAGCGCGAACGGAGGAAGCCCATGTGGCCATAGCAAAAGCGCTGCCGGAAACAGTGGCCATCTTGAAACATCAAGGGCCAGTGATGGTGTCACTCTACTCTCCCAATGGTCAGCTGCTACTGACGGCCAGTAAGGACCACACCGCACGCGTTTGGAATGCGCGCGATGGCCGCCTACTCTGGAGCCTGCAACACAAAGATAAGGTGTACGATGCCAACTTTTCTCCGGACGGTGAGAAGGTCGTTACGGCGAGCGGGGATCGCACAACAGGCGTGTGGAGTGCAGCGGATGGCCGCTTGCTATTCACGCTTCGGGGCCATTTGGATAGAGTGAACCAAGCGGAGTTTTCATCCGACGGCAGGCGCATCGCGACTGCAAGCTCCGATAAGACGGCACGCATTTGGGACGCCAGCACCGGGCGATTGCTGGCAACATTGCGAGGGCATACTCGAAGAGTAGGACTTGCAAGATTTTCTCCCGACGGACACTACGTCCTCACCGCCGGATGGGACCATACCGCGCGCATCTGGAACAGCACGGACGGAAGCTTACTGCGAACACTCGAGAGCGATAGCGAACTCGTTTCCGCCGCTTTTTCTCCAAACGGTCAAACCTTTGCCACCGGGAGCGTCGGCGGCGTGGTGAACGTGTACACCAGTGACGGTCATCCACTCTTTACAACGCAGCTTTCTGGAGCGGTTTCGATCGTGGGGTATTCTCGTGACAGCCAGCGACTTCTCGTCGGCAGCACAGGAACGTCCCGCCCCCGCGTGTTGAACCTAGCAAGTGGC
>DASTPO010000391.1:0-14688 GCA_035762225.1 Candidatus Angelobacter sp. | reverse complement strand
TGCCCTTTACGATCGGGGCCGGCGCGGCCGCCACCGGTACAGGCTGAAGCGCCCGTCGTATTGCGCCCTGGAGTTGAGGGGGCAGAAATGGTTTGGTCACGTAATCGGACGCGCCCAGCTTGATTGCCTGCACCACTTTGTTGGTGTCATTCACGCAGGAGATCATGACCACCTTCTGGTCAGGACGCATTTTCTTGCAGTTTTCCAGCGTTTGCAGGCCGTCCATCCCGGGCATCACCATATCCAGCACAATCAGGTTCGGAGCAGGACCGTGGTTGATCCTTTGCAGGGCCTCTTCTCCGCTGCCGGCAGTCTCCACATTGTAATTTTCCAATTCCAGCAGAGTCCGCGTGTACCGCAATACACTGGGCTCATCATCGACGAGTAGTATGTTTGGCGCGCTTGTCACCGTTGCTTCTCCTGCCTTGGCTTAGATAGTAGAAGGGAAAATTTGCTGCCCTTCCCCGCTTCACTTTCCACCCAGATCACTCCACCGTGGGCCTCCACCAGACGCCGGGCGATGGCCAGACCTAACCCGGTGCCCCGGGCCGACCCGCCCAGTTGCACAAAGTCCCCGAAGATTTCCTCATGGTGCTCGGGGGCTATTCCTTTTCCTGTATCGGTTACATCGATGCGAACAGCGTTCTCCACCTTGCGCTGTTCCTTGCGTTCCATGTTGAACAGAAACTCGCTCTGCGCCTTCCTTCTTTCCCAGAAACACTGCGTAACGCTTACCACCACCAGGCCGTGAGCCGGCGTGTATTTCAGGGCGTTTTCAATGAGGCTGGAAACCACATGCTGCAATTTCAGCGGCTCAATCAGCACGCGCGGGTTTCCCAGTGCAGGACGAAACTGGTAGCGCAGCGGCTTTTGCCCCGCGCTCGCAGACCAGTAGTTGAAAATCTCGTTCACGTGCAGGTTGGCGTCGGCAGATTCCAGGTTTTCAGAAACACCCTGCCCTGCCTTCAGTTCCTGAAGCAGCAACAGGTCCTGGATCAGCTTCTGTAGCCGCTGTGCGCCTTCCTGTATCTCGCCCAGCACCTGCTTTTGTTTGTCATTGATGGAGCCGAGATGACCGCTGCGCAACAGGTCCGCATATCCCAGCATCACGACCAGAGGGGTCTTGAATTCATGCGCGGCGGAAACCAGCGGAAAAGCCGAAGGGTCAACCTCTTCATGCCCGCAGCGCAATTGGCGCCGCCGGCGCTCCGGTGGAACCACTTCCACCACTTCGCGGGGTTCGGATGCCACACATGCGGAAACATGCATCTCCGAACCAAGCGAATTGTGACACACCGGACACTGCACGACAGCCATACCCAAATTCCTCTCCATCGATGACGCTCTCTTTGCATCTGCTCGCGCTTCGCCAGCAGATACCGTGCGTGACCCGTCAAGATCGGATTTCAGACGGCGTGCGTTCTAACATTCGATGGTAGAATCCGCCGCCGCCGTTCCGATGTGACATCCGTCACTCTTGACGCGCCTGGGTTCGGCCCTGAGATTCCTTGCTTCTGCTCACCGACAGCGCAAAAAATGAGCGCTGGGTCTGCGCAAAAGCCGCTTACTGGAAAATCACAGTGTGTAGTTTGGAGTGAAATGGAGAAGACAGCTTCGGTGGTGCTTGCAGTTCAAGACTGCCGCATGATCGAAGATAAATTGGAAGGCCTCTATCGCTGGCGATGAATCTTGACGACCCGCCGCCATCGCACCAACCGAGGAAAGATGGTGTTGAAATCATTTTGTTACCCCTTCCAGGTGTCCGCTTCCGTCGATCCGCCAGTCTCTCCCCGGACTAAGGAAGCTTTCTCGATCCTCTGAGAAAACGCCCTTGGGGCTATACCTGAGAGCTACTGAGCGAGTCGTCCACTTGGCTACGCTAGTATTGTCCTTACGTACACTGTACTATAGTGCAGCCCATAAGAAAAATGCAAGACAGTTTTTGTAAAGTTTTTCCATTTTTGTGACCTAAGTTTCTTGCCCACAATGTGAAAAGGTTTGCAGGCAAGACTTCCCCTGTCTCTCCTCCGTTTTACGCAGAACCGATGCAAGATACTCATAAATAACAACTTAACTAAGACGCCTAATCCTGGACATGGGCTATGAAGTTGCACCTACAGCGTGCGAGTCAATGTCAGCCCACCAGCTTCAGATCGATTCGCCCCTACCGGCAGCCTCAGACGCACCCGTCTCGGTCCGGGTGTATGGCCATTGGGACGACCTTGCAGAGATCCTCGGCGACTGGAACAGCCTTCTTCAACGCAGCGCTAAGGCCTCAATCTTCCAGACTCCCGAGTGGCTTGGCGCCTGGTGGCAGGCTTTCGGGGCCAATAAAGAGCTTCAAGGACTGGTGTTCACCGACTCCGACCGCAAGATTGTGGGGATTGCTCCTTTTTATGTTGAGCAGCAGAGCACTGTGGGCGCGCCGGTCAAATTTCTACGTATGCTTGGCGCCGGCTCGGGAGACTCGGATGCGCTCGACTTCATCGTGGCTCCGGGAAACGAGCGTCAATGTGCAAACGCATTTGTCTCCTGGCTTGCCTCTCAGATAGCTTGGGATATTTGCGCTCTGGAAACCCTGCGTGCCGGTTCGCTGGTCGCACGGCATATCGCCCAGCTGGTCCACCAGGCCGGCTGGAGGACGCAATCTGAGACCACGCCGAATTTCTTCATCGAACTGCCGCCAACATGGGCCGAATACCTTGACACCCTTGAGCCTTCTTTCCGGCCGCTTCTTACCCGCTATCCAAAGAGATTGCAGTCCCGCTACCGGGTGAGCATGACTCGCTGCGAGGGCCCGGAAGATCTTGACCACAACCTGCAAACGCTCTTCGTGCTCCATCAGATGCGCTGGACGGGCCAGGGAGAGCCTGGCGCTTTCGCCACGCCTGAACGCCGCGAGTTTTATTCGCGCATGGCGCGCGCATTCCAGGCCCGCGGATGGCTGGAGTTCTGGATGCTTCAGCTGGAAGGTGAAACCGTGGCAGCGCAATTTTGCTTTCGCTATGGCGGCACCGTGTATCTGTTGCAGGAAGGATTCAATCCTAAATATGCCGCGGACAAAATTGGCTACGCGCTGCGCGCGCACGTGCTGCAGGAAATGATCCGCACCGGCGCAGACCGTTATGACTTTATGGGCGGCGCGGACGCCTACAAAAGCCGCTTCGGCGCCTGCGAGGGCAGCTATCTGACGCTGCGTTTTGCCGGGCCCTCGCGCCTGGGCCGCTTGGACCTGGCCCTGCGCGAAAAGAAACGTGAAATCAAGTCATGGTTGAAAAGAAAACTTCCGGAGCGGGTTCTTGAGCTCCTGCGGTCCGGATTAAACAGACCGGCCGCCAGTATTCAGATCGCAAAATGATGGAGTAGAAAGCAATGTCCACGACGTACGACGCAGTAACAATGAATGAAGCCGCAGAACCTGCTGAGCGAATCCGGCTCCTGGGACAACAGATGGGTTTGTGGAACCACGGATTCGACTTCCCGCGATTCGCGCGCCAGACCTTCCGCGACATCGATTTTCGCAACAAGACGATGATGGAGATCGGCTGCGGCAAAGGCATGTTGTGCCTCTGGGCCGCGCTTCACGGCGCTCGCCACGTTGTCGGCCTGGAACCTCTGGCCGACGGTTGCTACGATTCCATCAAGTGCCACCAGGCCTATCACTCTATGGCGGAGCAACTCGACCTGCCCCAGGCGCGCATACTGCCCTCCACCATCCAGGATTTTGATTGCCCGTCGAATTATTTTGACGTTGTGCTCTCCGTGGCATCCATCAACCATCTCGACGAGAAAAGCTGTGTCGAACTTGGCAGCTCCGACCATGCGGAAAAGGAGTACCAGGCAATCTTTCGCAATATCGCCAGAATGATGAAGCCGGGCGGCAAGCTGATCATCATCGATGCGGCCAGGCATAACTTCTTTGGCGATCTCGGGGTGCGCAATCCCATGTCGCCAAATATCGAATGGTTCAAGCACCGGCAGCCGGAATATTGGGCGCAGCTGTTGCGCGGTTGCGGCTTTGCCAACCCGCACATTCGCTGGTCCAGCGGCAAGCTTCTCCGCTACGCCGGTGTTACTGCCCTGCCCAGGGCGCTTTCTTACTTTGGGCAAAGCATCTTCCGGCTGGAACTGACAAGGATGTTTTTTGCATGAGAAAAAAGCAGTGTGCAAATAATTGCATACTGCGCATTTGTTTACATCAGACAAAACGCTGATCTCGAAATTACACTGCTTCTCCGCGGTGCAGGAACAATTTACACTTTTGATTCCCCCTCCAAGTTCCTGACATTAAATAAAATCCAGCAATTACGCACATTTGCCCCTCTGGCACCATTCTTGCAATCTTCTTCGCCAACCAAGCATTAAACCCTCGCAGTAATTTCTTCCGGGAACTTTTTAGGTTTTCTCTCTGGCCAAGATGTGGCGCTGCATGAAAGTTTTTGCGTTCGCTTTCTGCTGGTAGTCAATGGACCACGCTCTTGCAGGTGCATGGTCGAACGATACACGCGGGCGCAGTTATTTCTTGAGACCCAGTGGCCGAAGTGATGAAGTGAATGGAAGAACAGCAGGACGCCCATAGCTCCCCTCGCCTGAGTTCTTCTGATCGAGGAGTTAGCCGGTGCGCAATAAAAAAATCGCAATCAGATATTCCGTCGCAAGTCTCGCCCTGATCGTTGCCTTGGGCGTTGCAGGTTGCGGCGGTGGCGGAGGCCAGAGTTCCAGCAGTCCCTCCAACCCCAACCCGACTCCGACCCCCGCGACCCCAAGTTCAGCCAGCCTGGTTGCTTCACCCACCAGCCTCGGGTTTGGATCGCAGGTGCTGAACACACCGGTAACCCAGAACGTGAAGGTCACCAATGTTGGCGGATCGTCTGTCACGCTCACACAGGATAGCGTCACAGGATCGGGATTCAGCGTCGGCATCACTACTCCGATCACTTTGAACGCGGCCCAGAGCGTCAACGTACCCATCGTGTTCACGCCCAGCTCCGCCGGATCGGTAGCAGGATCTTTTTCATTGATCAGCAACGGATCCACCTTGCTTTCTGTTCCGCTTTCCGGCACCGGCTTTACTCCTGTCGCGCATTCCGTGGATGTGGCCTGGAACGCCAGCACTTCATCGACTCTGCTGGGCTATAACGTCTATCGCAGCGTTGTCAGCGGCGGTCCGTACACCAAGATCTCTCCCACACTTTCCCCCACCACGCTGCTCTTTACTGATATGACGCCACTCTCCGGACAGAGATATTTCTATGTGGTGACGGACGTAAGTACAGGCGGAGTTGAGAGTGCGGCTTCTGCTGAAGTCGCTGTGACCATTCCGACCCCGTAATTGTTGCCGGTCGTCAGGTAACCAAGATTTGAAATTGGAGTTCTCATGCGCAAGTTTCTAAATATCGGATCGTTTCTGTTGCTGGCTCTTTCCGCTGCGGTCGCCGGCGCGCAAACTGCGCCGCGGATTTTCTTCTCCGACCTGGAAAGCGGCCCCAACACCGGCGGACAGAACAATAATGGTGTCTGGGTTACCATCTGGGGCAAGAATTTTGGAGCGACCCAGGGAACTTCCACCGTGACCATCGGCGGTGGCGCTGCGAATAACTACCCCTTGTGGTCTGACGCCAAAATCATTTTTCAACTGGGAGCCAACGCGAAGACTGGCAGCCTGGTGGTAAACGTTCCGGGGATCGGTACCAGCAATGCGCTGCCTTTTACCGTCCGTGCCGGCAACGTCTTTTTTGTCGCCGCTACCGGCAATGATGCCAACACCGGCTCATTCACCTCGCCGTGGCAGACCATTGTAAAAGCGAAAAACTCGATTGCCGCCGGCGATACCGCCTACATTGAAGACGGCGTCGCCCAGACTTCAGAAGACAATTTCACCGCCTACCTGTGCATGGATAACGCCGGCTCCAGCAACTCCGGCACCGCAGCAGCGCCTAAAGCGCTGATCGCCTATCCGAACGCAACGGCAACCGTCGGCGTAGCTGGCGGCCTGCATTACGGCATTCGCACTCCGAACATCGGGACCAATGAAGATTACTGGGTGATTTCTCAGTTGCACATCATCGGCGGGACCCAGGCCATGGACCTTGGCGGCGTGGGCTGGCGCATTATCGGAAATGAAATGCAATGCCCCGGCGCTGACGACCAGGTTGGCTGCTTTGAAATGAGCGAAGGCACCCAGACAAAGTTTTACGGCAATGAGGTCCACAACGCCGGCATCAATCCCACGTCTTCAAAGTTCTACCACGCGGTTTATTTCAGCACTGACTCCAACCACATTGATGTCGGCTGGAACCATATTCACGATAATTTCACCTGCCGCGCGCTCCAGTTCCACTCATCGCCTCTGTGCACGCCCAGCTGTGGCGCCGCCGACACCACGGGCTTTGACCAGTTCGATCTCCACGTGCATGACAACCTGATTCACGGCGACAACTGCAACGGCATCAACTTTGCCACCGTCGATCCCTCCAAGGGCACGGTGGAAGCCTACAACAACGTGATTTACAACGTCGGCCGTATGGATCCGCTGCAGCTTGGCGCGGCATTCTCCTGCATTTACGTGGCCGGCATCACCAACAATGGCGTGGCCGGAACCGGCACAGTGGAGGTCTTCAACAACACGCTCTCCGATTGCGCAGCCAACAACTCCGCCAATGCCAGCGGTTCACGCGGCGCTTTCGGCGTAGGCGGCGGCCCGGCGACGCTGATCATGCATCTGCGCAACAACATTGCTTACCAGCTTCCCGGCGAAATCTACGTTGACGGCAGCACGGCGCAGATTACCGGCGACAAGAACCTGTGGTTCGGCGTGGGCGCGGGCCCCTCTCTCACCACCAACAACAATGGATCAGATCCTCTTTTTGCCAACCGCACCCTGGGCGACTTTCACCTGAGCAGCGGCAGTCCCGCCGTGGACACCGGACTCACGATTCTCCCCAATAACCCATTCGTGCCGAACCCGGGCCCCACGATCGGAAACGACAAGGACGGAGTTCTTCGTCCGCAGGGCGGAGCGTTTGATCTGGGAGCTTATGAATTTTTCGCCGGCAGCGGCACCGCCAGGCCGAATCCGCCAACCAACGTCCGCGCCGTGGTCCACTAACGCGGGGGATCAGAACAAGTTTCTGACGCTAAACAAGGCTTTGGCTCGCGCTACGCCGTAGGTGAGGTAGAGCGCGAGCAGCGGAAAGAAATCAAGCCATCGTTTGCTTGCCGCCACCTCTCTGCCTGCAAGCCCGCTGGGTGGCAGCAGCAGAGCAACGAATGCAGCCAGGGGCATCAGCCATGGTCCCCGCCCGGCCAATTCCCAGACGATCCCGCTGACGATTCCGAAAATACATAATAGCGTGTACGCCGCAAAAAGCACCGCCTTCAGGTTGTGGGAGCCGGAAATGTTGCGGAGAAATACTTTTACCACGTGGGTGCCATGCCAGGCCTGCTTGCGGAAAAAGACGCGCAGGCTCTGCGCCGTCCCCAGGTGTACTACGCCGATTTCAGGAAAAGCCCGCACTGCCATTCCCGCGCCCCGAACGCGCTCGCAGAGTTCATAATCCTCGTTCGTCTGGATGCTTTCATCAAAGCCATTCACACTTAGGAAGTCCTCGCGGCGCATGATGAGGTCGCCCGCCGGAACATGTGACACCGCTCCCGACTTGGCCGCCTCCTGATAACGGTGCCAGGTCCTGCCGACCCACGAGGAGTTTTCCGGCAGAAGATAATGTGCCCCCACAACGCCCATGCCGTCAGCGAAGGCGAGTTCGGTAACGCGCTGCAGCCAATCCACCGGAGCCAGACAGTCGGCATCCAGAAAGGCCAGAATCGATCCCTGCGCTTCGCGCGCACCCAGGTTTCGCAG
Source organism: Candidatus Angelobacter sp. (assembly GCA_035762225.1). Lineage (GTDB taxonomy): Bacteria > Acidobacteriota > Terriglobia > Terriglobales > Acidobacteriaceae > Angelobacter. Next base: position 6,827 of record DASTPO010000391.1, on the reverse strand, counting down.
GCCAGAGATGCGCACGCCTTCCCGGATCAACACCCTGAGTTTGAGCCGGTCTTGGAAGGACTCGGCAACCTCAACCGTGCGGTCTGTCGACCCGTTGTCCACGAGTATCACTTCAAATCGATCACGCGAAAAAGACATCTCCGCCAGGGCCTGAAGGCAGCGGCCAATCATGCGTTCTTCATTCCGCGCCGGGATGATGATGGAGACCGTCACGGTTGAGGCCGCAGGTGAAGTGGGATCCGTCCGCTCCGGCAGCATCTGCTCAAGCTGGCTCATGCGCTTTTGGCTCCAGCACTCGATCGATCGAACGTCGCGGCGGGGACTGCCGCCAAACTCCGACCGCTCAGCACCTCGTCATACATCATCCGATATTGTGCGGCCATGGCGTCCGATGTGTAATGGCGGCTTACCCACGCGTGTCCCTGTGCGCCCAGGCTCTGGCAAAGCTCGTCGTCCCCAAGCAGTCGCGCCAGGGCATCTTTAAGTCCGCCGGCGTCGTCCGGGTTCACCAGCAAGCCGGTTGTGCCGTCGCTGATGACGCTCGGAATCGCTCCCACGCGCGTCGCAATCACCGGCCGCGAGGCCGCCATGGCCTCCAGCACGGTCATCGGCAGACCTTCATTCAGTGAGGGGAGAACAAAGATGTCCATGCCCGCATAGACAGCGGGCATATTCGATTGCTGGCCGGCAAGCATCACGCGCTTTTCCAGGCTAAATTCTCTTATCCTTTGCTCGATTCCCGCCCGGTCAGGTCCATCGCCGGCGATCACGACCTTGAACCCTTTGAAAGATTTTTCCAGTTCGCGCACCGCTGCGAGTAGGCACGCAAAACCTTTCTGCCAGTCCAGCCGGGCCACAACGCCGATTACTTTTTCACTGGCGTCCCCCCGCGGAACCGCCGCCTGAACATTGGCGAACGCATCCACGTCAATCCCGTTGGCGATGGTCTTGATTCGTGACGCCGCGATTCCAGAAGCCATAAGCCGCGCCTTCACCTCGTCCGACACTGCGGCGACCGCGTTGAACCGCTTGAGCACCATGCGATCAAGACGGTTATAAATTCCCAGCGCAGCCGTGCCTCCCACCCAGTTGTGGCATGTAGCCACCACGGGCTTTTCACCTCTCCGCGCGGCGACGTAGCCGTAAAGGTCCGCCTTGTAGCCGTGGGTGTGGACCAGATCGATCGAATCTTCCTGTATGTATTCCTGGATTTGCCGCACTGCGCTCAGGTCAGCCCGGCCTTTGCAGTGCACCATCCTCACGCTGATGCCGCGGCGCCGTGCGCGCTCGTAGAACTCCACGTTAGGCACATGAACGTTATAAAAAAGCAGCAGGCTGTTGCGGCAGCCGGCTTTTTCCTGGCTCGCGCACAGATTCAGCAGCATGTTTTCCGCGCCGTAATAGCCGCCGCTGCTGATGAGCTGCAATATCTTCACGTCTCTGCCTTTCACAACCCTGCCTCAGGAAGATTGGTCTTGCCGCGCCGCTTCAAACTCGTCATAGCCTGTCAGCCGGCACCACAGTCGGTGATACAGATCGTCTCCCACCACGCTCACCACGCCTCGCCTCAGCTGCGAACGCATCTTCATTGCCCAGAGAGCTCGCTTGTCTCTCTCGATCATTTTCTGCAACTCCGGGAGCGTGGTAGTGCGCCGCACCATAAACCTGCCTGCCACCTCCAGACCGCATACATCGGCGTTAAGCCATGGTTCTGAGACATAAACCCGTTTGTATCCGGCGCGCGCGCAGGCAGCAAGAACGCGCTGGTCCCAGCGCCCGCCTGGAACCGAGATTTCTTCCACCGGCGTACCCAGCTTGTCCTCCAGCAGCTCCCGGGAGCCGCCGAGTTCGTATCCCAATTCCTTGTCTGAACAGGCTGGCAGGAACTTGTGCGAGCAGCCATGTGACTGGATCGAATGTCCCGCTGCCTGCAACTCCTGCAGCTTTTCCCAGCCCAGAAACTTGGCTTCTGTTCCCACAAGGCCTGGATTCACGAAGAATGTAGCTTTGATTCCCTGTTCGGCAAGAAGCGGCACAGCATTGCGGTATTGCGATTCTTCGCCATCATCGAACGTGACCGTCGCCGCGAAGGCGCCATTTTTGTGGAGTGATCTGACCAGCGCCATATGTCCGGCAAAATCCTCGCAGGTCACGCAATAGGCGTAATTCGATTCCGGCATCACCTCGTGATACGCGAGCACCATAGCCGGCTTTACGCTATTGCCGTTCATCTTCACCGTGCTCCCTTGCCTTGCGTCAAAGCCAGTTCGTCGGGCGAAGCCGGCGTTCGCTCCCGTTCCACCGGTCGTGTACCCAAAGCGGCCTCAAGCTCCTGTCCAGCTAGCACATCAGTGAATCGAGCGAAGCGGTGCCGCCGCAAGAGGGCGCTCACGTGAGCGTGCATGCCGCGCAGCTTGGTATAGTGCCGCAGCCTCGATTTGAGCGGCCCATCCAGGCGCGGCTGGTCCGGATCAAGCTCCCATGGGTGCAGATACACCACCACCCGCTCCCGATAGGTCTTCTCGAATTTTCGAAATGCCAGTTCTGTATAGGCCGAGGGAAAGATACGAAGATACCCGCCGCCTGCCACGGGGAAGTTCGTCCCCAGCAGCCGCAAAGTAGCCGGCGGAAATTCCTTGATCGTGAGCCCGTTGCCGCACGCGTGCGTGTAGGGAAACCGCCTGGCTCCAGGCATGCCATACAGGTCGTGGTGGATGGGATAGATGCTGGAGTCGTAGGTAAATCCCTCTTCGGCCAGTACATCCAGCGCCCACGGGCAGGTCTTGGTGATTGACCAGCTGGGAGCGCGGTATCCATGCACCACTGCTCCGGATATGTCTTCGATCACCTGCTTGGCGCGCCGGGTATCTTCACGGAACTCCTCCAGCGTAAGGCTGTAAACCGTGCGATGCCAATAACTGTGGCAGGCCAGTTCATGTCCACGAGACTGCACCTCGCGCACCAGTTCAGGAAATCGCTCCGCCACCCAACCAACAAAGAAAAATGTCGCCTTGGCTTGGTACAGGTCAAACAGGTCCAATACACGCTGGGTGTTCGCGACCACTCTTGACGGACGGGATTCCCAGCTATCACGGGTGACTGAGCCCGCGAAGGCCTCAACCTGGAAATAGTCCTCCACATCCACGCTGAGAATGTGGGTAAGGGGAGACTCTTCAGCCCGCTGGCTTGCCAGTCCCGGATTGCCTTCTGGACGCTGCAAAGTCCCTCACTTTGGTCCGGTGGCGAGCGACACGCCACCCTGGCAATGACAATGCAACAGGAATGCCGTTAATTTTTCTTCCCAACCTGTTTGTTTCCATGCAGTTGAAGCAGCCAGAGCAGATTGGTCTCCGAAACACTGCAAAACATTGCACAGGTTGGGAAATGTTCTTGTCTGTTTGTTGTGAGTTCAACACCGGCTTTGAACCGCACGCAGAGCGCTTAAGCTATTGGAAACATTGTCTGATCCTCGTCGCTAACCCCCAGTGGAAATGGGACCTGCCACGCTCTTCTAAAAGGCAGGCAAACTGCTTCTACCGCAGATGAATTTCTCCGTATGCAGCACAAGGCTGCGCCGGCAAATTGATTTGAGGTCGCTTGTGGCGGGTTCCGCTGGTTTGAAATCTTTAGGGCACTCCATCTTCTTCCACTCCGGAGTTTCCGCCGTGATGGCTCGAAGGCAGGACTGCGCCCGCATCTTGATGTATCACGGCGCAACGGCCGCCGAAGCCCAGGCACTGCGGGCGCAACTGCGTTTTCTGGCCCGGAATTTCAATGTGGTATCGCTTGCCACCATGGTGGACCGCCTGGCAGGCGGTGGTGACGGCGGCAACGATCTGGTACTGACCTTCGACGACGGCCTGCGCAACAACCTGACGGTGGTTTACCCGATATTAAGAGAGCTAAAGCTGCCGGCAACATTCTTCGTTTGCCCGGCGCTGATCGAATCTGGGCAATGGCTCTGGAACCACGAGATGCGCTGCCGGCTGCGAACCCTGGAAACACAAGCCCTCTCAGAGCTACGCATCAGGCTGCTGGCTCCAGACCCCTCGGTGGAGGGGATCGTCGAGTGGATGAAGAAGCTCAGTCCCGCGCAACGAGGTGAGACTGAAGACGTGATTCGCGGCGCGACAGCTGGCTTCCGTCCCACTCCCGCCCAGCGCGAGGCGTACGACGTAATGGATTGGGAAAGCCTGATCGCGCTTGATCCCGCGCTCATCACCGTGGGATCGCACACGTTGACTCACCCGATCCTCACCACGCTTACCGCGGAGGAAACAGAATTCGAACTGCACGAGAGCCGCCGTTGCCTGGAGCAGAAGTTGCAACGGAAAGTGGATTTCTTCTGTTATCCCAACGGCGCTTATGACCGCCGCGCGTATCGCTCCGTGCAAAAGAACTATCGCGCCGCGGTAACCACCGAAACCGGCGCGCTCAACTGCAAAGACGAGCTTGATCTATACCGGCTTCCGCGAATTCCCAGCGCCGACAATCCGGCGCTCACGGCCTGGCGATTGCATCGCCCGGAAGCGTGATAACAATGACGATACTGGTTCTTGACGGACACTCGCGCGCGGCGCTGGAGACCATGCAAAGCCTGGGCCGCCTTGGCTTTGCGGTGGATATCGCCGCGGAGAGCGCTGATTGCCTGGCGTTTCGCTCGAGTTATGCCGCGCGAAAATTGCAGCAGCCCGGCAGCGATCAACTGCCCGGCTTCCACGCCTGGCTGCGAGCGCAGGACCGGGAGCGCAACTACGCGTTGATTGTTCCCGCCACAGAACTGTCATTGCTGGCATTGCGCGCCCTGGATGAAGACGACCCTCTGCGGCGCAAAGCTGTCATGGCTGGAAATGCCGCCATGGATGTCGCTCTCGATAAGGAAAAAACCTGGGCCCTGGCCCAACAGCTGGGTGTGCCCGTCCCGCAGAGCAGGCTGATTTCGTCCGTGGCCGATATTGGACAGGCGCCGCCGTTTCCCGTTGTCCTGAAGCCTACGCACAGCAAAATACCAGTCGACGGCGAGATCCGAACGCTGGCCGTAGCCGTTGTCAAAGATGAAGCGCAACGACAGTCGCAGCTGCTGCGCTGGCTGCCCTTCACGCCGGTTTTGCAGCAGCAATATGTTTCCGGCGGAGGCGTGGGAGCGGAGTTCCTTTTCGATCGCGGAAACAAAGTCTGGCATTTTGTTCATGCGCGGGTACATGAATACCCACTTACTGGCGGAGCAAGCTCATATCGCCGCGCCATACAGCCTCCGGTGCGGCTCTTGCAGGACGCGGAGAAGTTGCTCACCGCCCTGCAATGGCATGGCGTTGCAATGGTCGAGTTCAAAATGGATGGCGATGGCCGTTACTGGCTGATGGAAATCAATCCTCGCCTGTGGGGTTCGCTGGCGGTCTCGATTGATGCCGGCGTGAACTTCCCGATCGGCCTGTTGCAGATTGCCTGCGGCCAGCAGCCTGGCCCCCAACCCGCATATAAGCAGCACTACACACGCGACCTGCTGACCGACATGGAGTGGTTCAAGGACAATCTTCGCGCCGATCATCAGGATCCTCTTCTGCTCACGCGTTCACGCTCTTTCTCTTTTTTCGAGCTGTTGCGCCCGCTCACGGGGCGCGAGAGTTGGGACCATTTTGACTGGCGCGACCTCGGCGTTACCCGGCGCATCGTCTCTCTCGCAATATCCCGCCAGCTTCGGCCGATTTTGCGCAAGGCAAAAGAAAAATTTGACGAGCGGCGCTGGATGCGCCATCACCGCAGGCTGCTGCGGCGGCTGAAGAGTTCTGGACAGCCTAGAAAGATCGTGTTCCTGTGCTATGGCAACATCTGTCGCAGCCCGCTGGCAGCTGGATTGGCTGAGCAAAGTCTTGCCGGAATTGAGATTGAATCCGCTGGATTCCACGATCACCGGGGCAGAACTTCGCCGGAAAAAATCCTCCGCGTCGCACGCTCTTTCGGAATCGATCTTGCCGGCCATCGTTCTGCGAGAGTGAACCGTGAACAGCTTGAACGCGCCGACCTGATAATCGCCATGGACATGGAAAACATGGCGCGCCTAAAAAACGAATTTCCAGAGAGCCTCTCACGCACCACGCTGCTCGGCCTTTTCGCCGACCCGGCCACAGTTGCGATTGACGACCCCTATCAGGCCGACGATGCCGCCACCAATCACGCCTGCGCAGTTGTACGTTCCGGGGTGAAGGGGCTTTGCCTTTGGCTGGACGCCGCGAAAGCCATGAGCTGCGCCGTCGAAGCCACGCCGGCCACCCCCAGGGCAAATTGACCACTGTCTCAGCCTGAATAAGAGGAAATTCATCGTGCAAAATGTGAAATCTGTTGCACAGACGCGCACACCTAGGCCTTGGAAGCCTATCTTTTACCCCTAAACAATTGAAAACAAACAGCTATGTTAAGCGCCTTTGGCAGCTAAGTTGCGATTAATGCGGTTAGCCTGCTTCCCCGGCAAGCACATGGGGACAGCGGTTTTCAAGGAACACATGTACTCATCGTTTTACGGCTTAACGCAGGAACCGTTCAGGCTTACTCCAGACCCTCGCTTTCTTCATCTGGCAGAGCCACACCGCAATACTCTCCGCGCAATGGTGGAAGGGGTGGCGGGACGCAAAGGCTTGCAGATCTCGATCGGGCCAATCGGCACCGGCAAGACCACTCTGCTGTATTGTCTTCAGCACATTCTTTCGCATGAGGCATCGCGGGAGCGTCCAATACGCTCCGCGTTTGTGGTGAATCCCACGCTGACGGCGGATGAGCTGTTTGAGTCGCTCTTTGATGAACTGGAAATCCACGCGTCGGCGCCCACCAAG
>DASTPO010000390.1:0-5955 GCA_035762225.1 Candidatus Angelobacter sp. | reverse complement strand
GGGCCGCGACAGCTTCAGCAAGCACACCCTGGACCAGATCCTCAAGCGGGTGCAGGCTTCCAAGGACATTGCCATCTACGCGGTGAGCACCGGCCAGGCCTTGCGCAATTACGCCCAGGCCCAGGGCTTCATGCGCTATCTTTGCCCGATCAGCGAATTTGATTGCAACATGACGTTTCTTCAGGCTGACAACCAGCTGAAGACCTTTGCCAAGATGACCGGTGGCAGGTTCTATCAGCCGATGTTCGACGGCCAGTTGCGCGAAATTTTTGCCGATATCGGCCAGACTATCCGCAACCAGTACAGCCTTGCCTACCATCCCACGAACCCCGCGCAGGACGGCACCTTCCGCAAGATCAAGGTTGAACTGGTGGACGCGAGCGGCAAGCCATTGAAGATGCGCGACGAGAAAGGCAAGGAAATCAAATACCAGATCGTGGCCCGCGAGGGTTACAAGGCGAAGCAGCAGGTCGAGTGAAGAGAACTAGACATCGTGTGATTTAATAAACAGCGAATCCGCCTGCGTGCGGTACGTGTCTGGAGTTCGCATGTTGCGGCATCAGCCAGGCAAAGCTCCACTATCAAATGTCTCAGTGGAAGTAATGCTGCAAGACCACCAGCAGGCCCACTCCCAGAAACACCACCAGGGCAATGCGGATTCCCGGCTCCTTGTTGACTTCCGGAATCAGATCTGATGCCGCAACGTAAAGAGTAACGCCCGCGGAGAGCGGCAGCCCCGCGGTAAGCGATCGCGTGAAGAAGGTCATGGTCAGCACGCCGGCCACGGTGGCGAGTCCCAGGACGCCCGAAGCTGCCCAGGCCACCACCTTGCTGCGTCCGCTGGCCAGCATGATCGACGACGCGGTAAAGCCTTCCGGCACTTTGTGCAGGATCACTGCCAGAAAGATAATCCAGCCGAGCCAGCCTGAAATCAAGAAGCCGGAAGCAATCGCGATGCCGTCAAAGAAGGTATGGATGACCAGCCCGAAGAGCACCGAGTAGCTGCGCCGGCGGTCGCCAAACTCTTCCGCATGGGTCTCTTCACCGAAATGAAAATGCCCGGTGACAGTGTGTTCAAAGAAATGGACAAGAAAATATCCCACCAGGATGAGGATGGGCGCTTTGGGGCCGGCCAGCGCAATGCTTTCCGGAAGCATCTCCAGCATTGCCGTGCCCAGCATAAAGCCAGCGCCCAGGGCCACGAAATAGCGCAGATAGCGGCGTTCCCAGTCCTTCTGTACGATCACGGCGCCGCCCAGGCCATTGGCCAGGGCAGCGGTCAGGCCGAGCAAAATGCTTGTTGTGATTGGATTCATGAAGGGACAGGATCAGGATATCAGGGTCAGCCGCTATGCCGGATGTGCATCACGTCGCCATCCTGCACAATATATTCCTTGCCTTCAAGACGCAGTTGGCCCTTGGCGCGTGCATTCGCTTCAGAACCTGCATCCAGAAGCGTGTCCCAGTGTATGGTCTCGGCGCGGATGAAATGCTTTTCCAAATCGGAATGAATGGCGCCGGCAGCCGACTGCGCGCGCGATCCGCGAGGCACGGTCCAGGCGCGGCACTCGTCTTCTCCGATGGTGAAAAAAGAGATCACTCCCAGCAGTTCATAAGTCTTGCGGATCAGCCGAGTCAGGCCGCTCTCCGTCAGGCCGTAGCTGGAGAGGAATTCCTGCGCCTCTTCGTCGCTCATGTCTGCCAGCTCAGCCTCAACCTTGCCGCAGATGGCGGTGGCGCCGGCGTTCCTGCGCGCCGCGATTTCTTTCAGATTGAATTTCTCCACCGCGTTTTCCAGGTCGTTGCCCAGGGTTTGCGATTCATTCACGTTGAGCACGTAGAGAATCGGTTTCTGGCTCAGGAACATGAATCCGCGGATGCGCTTTTCATCGTCGGCGGTGATTTCCATCTCGCGCAGCGGCAGCTCTTTTTCCAGGTGCGCTTTGGCGCGATTGATCAGGTCGAACTCGCGTTCCAGCTCCGCCGTCTTACCCTTCTTCAGGTCCTTTTCCAGGCGCTCCAGCCGTTTCTCCACCTGGCCCAGATCGCTGACAATCAGGTCGAAGTCCACGGCTTTGGCGTCGCGCAAGGGATTAATCTCGCCTACGTGCGGGATGGCGGGATCATCAAAGGCGCGCAGCACGTGGGCCAGAGCGTCCACGGTGCGCAGGGCGGTGAGAAACGCCGTTTCCTTCAACGCTTCCTGGCCGATCGCGGCCACGTCAGCGTATTCCACCACCGCATGCGTTAATTTTTTGGGGTTGTACTGCGCTGCCAGGCGGTCGAGACGATCGTCGGGTACCTTGGCGATGCCCAGATGCGCCTCGCGGGGATTGGAATGCCCCCGGCTGGAAACGTCAACCTTGGTGAGAATTTTGAACAACGATGTCTTGCCCACCTGTGGCAGGCCGATGATTCCACATTTCATTTTTTATGTCGCTTCGCTCCAAACCGCTAGAGATTCTTTCATTTGTGTGACTGCGTCTTGCTCTTGTTGCAGCGGGCTCTCACCCCATCACGCGAAAACCGCGCGTGCCGGGGGCCCCGTTCGGCGCGTGGTCGGCCTCGCCCTTGTTTTTATGTCGCTATTTGTTAGAAATTGGCGCTTAGGGAGTTGTGTCGAGGCCCTGGTGAAGATTGTATCAAGCCGCAATGGCAGGACTAAAACGGACACGCCAAGGGCCAATCGCCAAAAGCCAGTCCCATGTGCCAATTGCTAGTTGCGATCTTCGAGCCGCCGCGCCGTCAAAATCACGACGCCGAGCCCGAGAAACAAAACGCAGCCTTCCAGACTCGTGGACCTGGCATGCAGTCGATCAAATTCAACTCGGTTGGAGTCTGTTGCGTATGCATTCCCCGCCACCTGCATTTGCGATCGAATTTCACGCATATGGGGCGTGATGGCAAATTGCGAAATCGCCGTGCAAACGAGCATCAGGGCCACCAGGACATGCGACGCGGCAAATGCCCGCCAACGCGCCTGCCTGCGCTGGTTGTAGAGCAGGGAGCAGGCCAGAAAAACCAGCCCGGAGAACAATCCCATCCAGTGCAGTTTGCCCAGGGTCGCGTTGACTACGTCGCCCGCGAGTCTGGTTGTAGGCAGAACCTGGAAGACGCTGGGAGCAAGAACAAAAGCAAAGAAAATAATCCCGCCGATCCAGACAATCAGCGCCAGCAGCATAAGAAATCTGAGCAAGGACATCGCGCGAGAAGTATAGCGTAGGCGTTGTGTTCACTGGTCGCGCGGCTGGATTGAAGAAACGCTAGACCGGCACAGGGACAGACTGGACGATATCGCGCAGAATATTGTCGCCCTGGTCGGACTTCTTCAGCGTTGAAGAGTAGCGCGCGTTCACGACGATGCGGTGCGAGAATATCGGCACCACCAGGGTCTTGAAATCCGCAGGCGTGGCGAAGCGGCGGCCTTCCAGGTACGCCATGGCCTGCGCAGCGCGATAGAGCATGAGCGAGCCGCGTGGTGAGACGCCAAGCGAAAGCGTTTCTGCCTCACGCGTCTTCTTCACGATTTCCAGCGCATAATCCACCAGAGAATCATCCACCTTCACCTGCGTGACTTCGTCCTGCATCGCGATGATGTCCGCTCCCGTGGCCACAGGCTTCACGGTGTCGAGTCGTGCGGCGCCGGCTTCCGAACGCAGGATCTCGCGTTCATTCCCTGACTGCGGATAGCCCATGCGCACGCGCAGCAGGAAGCGGTCCAGCTGCGATTCCGGCAACGGGTAGGTGCCGTGGTGCTCGATCGGGTTCTGCGTGGCGATGACCAGAAAAGGCTGGGGCAGCGGATGCGAGTGGCCGTCCATGGTGACCTGGCCCTCGTTCATGGCTTCCAGCAGCGCGGACTGGGTTTTGGGCGTGGTGCGATTGATCTCGTCGGCCAGCAGGATGTTGGTGAAAACCGGGCCGGCTTTAAATTCGAACTGGCCTTCGGCTGCCGAATAAACTGAAATGCCCAGAACGTCTGAGGGCAGCATGTCACTGGTGAACTGGATGCGCTGGAAGCTGCAATCCAGCGTGCGCGCCAGAGCGTGCGCCAGCGTGGTTTTGCCTACTCCGGGTACGCCTTCAATCAGCAGATGGCCGCGCGCCAGCACGGAAACCAGGGCCAGGCGCAGTACTTCGTCATTGCCGCGAATAATGCTGCGCAGTGACTTTTCAATCGCGCTGGCGAGAGAACTGGTGGCGGAAGAGGTTGAAGACGGGACTGATGGAGCCATCGACTTGGTTTCTATTGTATCGCTGTAAGGCAAATGTTTGTCCTGCTTGTTATTACTATGCGGGGATCAGGGCAAATTGCTCAAGCGACGAAAGGGCTGATACCCATGCCCAAAGTAACCTGAGCGGCGGATCCCGCCATCAGGTAGATCGCTTAGGCACGTAAAAATTGCGCCGGGAATAAAGACGATTCTTGCTTCCTTGAAGCAGGGAATGGCGAGCGCCATTCCTGAAACCCGGGCGGCGGGCCGCTCAATACGGCCCGCCACGCAAGGTTTATTGATATTCCGCGGGCATTCCAGTGAGCCGCTCAATGCGTTTTTCAATCGGCGGATGAGTGGAAAACAAATTTCCAAAATTCATTCCCAGCAGCGGTTGCACGATGAACAGGTGCGCCGTGGAGGGGGACGCCACCATGGGAATGCGCCTGGAATAGGCATCCAGTTTGCGCAGGGCGCTGGCCAAAGCCATGGGATTATGCGTCATTTCCGCGCCGGTGGCGTCAGCCTGATACTCGCGGGTGCGCGAAACCCATAGTTGGATCAGCATGGCCGCCAGGGGGGCCAGAATCAGCATCACAATGCCGCCGCCGCGGTCACGATCATCGCGCTGGCCGCCAAGGCCAAACCAGAAACTCATGCGGGCCAGAATGGTAATGGCGCCGGCCAGCGTAGCGGCAATCGAACTGGTAAGTATGTCGCGGTTCTGGACATGGCCGATTTCATGCGCCAGAACGCCCTCGAGCTCGTCATCATTCAGCAACTGCAGAATGCCCTGGGTTACCGCCACCGATGAATTCTTCGGGTTGCGGCCCGTGGCAAAAGCATTGGGCGAATCCGTGGGGATCACATAGAGCCTGGGCATGGGCAGGTTGGCTTTCTGCGTCAGTCGCTCCACCACCGCGTAAATTCGCGGCAGCTGTTCCCGGGTGACGGGCTGAGCACGGTACATGGCCAGGGCGATCTTGTCGGAAAAGAAGTACGAGACAAAATTGGTGACGGCCGCGATCAGGAAGCCCAGGATCATTCCATTCTGACCGCCGAAATATTCGCCCACACCGATCGCCAACAGGGTCAGCAAGGTAAGCAGCAAGAATGTCTTCAGATTGTTCATAACGATGATTGGATGATAAATCCCAGCCAACGATTCTCCCAAGCCGGATGAGTCCAGATGCAAGCAAAGAAAACGGTTAGCACCGTGTAGCGATTGTTAAGACTCGTAAAGCGAGGGTGTGCGTGTACGCAAGATGGCAAATAAATACAGGCGGACCGTGATTTTGCTGAATTATTAAATTTTCTAACAATGCTCTAATAAATAACTAATGCATGCTTGAGTACTCTCTTCCCAGGCCAATACCGTAATCGATAGGCTCTGCCATGACAGCGCCACCCTCTACGGTACTTCCGGGCTTCCCTCCGCAAAGCGTGCCTCCGCGGAGAGCATTTCAATGTCTTGAAATCTGCAAGTCTTGCAGCACATTTAAGGAGCGCAGCTATGAGTCACAATGATGAAGGATTTTTCTTATCAGAGAAATCCTCGAAGGCACGCTTACGGGAAGCCGAGAATGCCCGGAAAAATCGCGCGGAAATCCTGCGGGCTTTTTCCCAGGGCAAAGTTACCCGGCGTGAGTTAGTGAAATGGGGCCTGATCACGACTGGCGGCATGCTTGCCCCCATTCACGGCCTCAATCCGTTCGTTAACAGCGCGTATGCCAGCGGCGGC
>DASTPO010000389.1:0-4552 GCA_035762225.1 Candidatus Angelobacter sp. | reverse complement strand
CTTGGCGGCAGCAGAGGTGAGGGAAAAGCCACTAGGACGGTGAATGTTGTTTCTGCCGAGTTTACCAGCGCAGCAGCGTCCTCCAGCATTTGCGACAATGTAGGTTGTCCCTGTTCAGATTGAGACCGAATTTGACGGGTCCACCATCGGTGAAGAAAGTCGGAATGAAAGCCCAAATCCAGCATGTGGGATGCAATGGCACGAGCGGTTCGTTCTGGCAGTGGCAGTTGCCGTCCCACAACGACCGCATTTGCACAATTTCGCAAGTACCCCGGTGTGCTGGTGCGAATTGCTTCGGCTACCCCTTCATATTCAAGGCCTCCGTAGAGCAATTCGTCACGGGGCTCGCCATTTGAACTGAGAAGGGCAAAGGTCGTTTCCCTCTCCTGAAATGTCCCGAAGCCAGGATCGCTGCCAAGTGAGCGAATGGCAGTAGAAATGGCACCTCGAATCGTTTTCTCGTTTAAGTGTCCGTCCCGTTGGGCCTCGCTTGCCTCCAAGACTTCTTGGAGAGCCAATATCGTGCCACCATTCCATAGGCCTCGGTTCCAATGCGTTTTAGAGCTGAAGAAATCAAGTAGGCGGGCAAAGACGAGTCTTTCGTAGCGGTTGACCTGTGGTGCCATATGATATATATTATCTGCAGGCCCAGTGCCGAGACATAAATGGGGCACGTCCTTTGAACCTAAGCTCAATGCTACAGGTCTAAAGCACAAGCCCCTTTTTCATTTCATGAAGGGCGCCCATAGGGTGCCCTTTTGTGATGGGACAAAGAATCTTGTTGTCTGCCGAGTGACCCATCTCGCGGATCGTTTGAACGAATCGCTTAAGGGCAACCTCAAGGGCAACCAGCTCCACCCAAGCGTTATTTACCCCCATCTACGTTATCTATGTTGTTGAAACGAATGAGCGGGCTGAATTAGAATCACCTTTTAAGGCGTGGGTCGAAGGTTCGAATCCTTCCGCGCTCACCATCAGTTTTCACGTCGCTGCGCTGTAACCCGCCTGAGAGCAATACCTGTATTCTGCCCGCCCTCAGGACGATGGGGTCCGTGATCGACGGCCTCAGAAACGCGCGGCGCTATTCCATTTTGAAGTCGAGATTGCCATCTTCCATGTCGAATCCCAACGATCCTGAGGCACAACCGAAACCACAGCCCGATTCCGCTGCCGAATCCAACGAGTCCTTCAAAGACATCCTGTCGCAGTATGAACAAAGCCATGCGCGCAAGCCGGAAGAGAGAAGCAAAGGGCTGGAGGGCACGGTAATCAAGGTGACGGTTGATTCCGTCCTGCTGGATATTGGCTACAAGACTGAAGGTATTCTGCCGCTGACGGCGTTCCGCAGCGGCGAAGTCGTGACGCCCGGAGAGAAGCTGCTGGTCACGGTGAAAGGGCGCGATCCGGAAGGCTATTACGAACTGGCATTGGGCAAGGTGGCCCGTCCAACCGACTGGTCGCAGCTGGAAAAGGCATTTGCGGAGAAGTCCACGATTGTGGGCACGGTCACCGCGGCGATCAAAGGCGGATTGAGCGTTGACGTGGGCGTGCGCGCGTTCATGCCCGCTTCCCGCAGTGGTGCGCGCGACGCGGCGGAGATGGAAAAGCTGGTGGGCCAGGAAATCCGCTGCCGCATTACCAAGCTTGATGTTACTGAGGAAGATGTGGTGGTGGACCGGCGCGTGATCGCCGAAGCTGAAGAGCGGGCCAACAAAGAGCGCCGCTACTCCGAGCTGAAGGAAGGCGAGACGGTAAACGGTGTGGTGCGCAGCCTGGCGGACTACGGAGCGTTTGTGGACATCGGCGAGGTGGATGGGCTGCTGCACGTGAGTGATATTTCCTGGAGCCGCGTGAACAAGCCGGCCGACGTGCTGGCTGTGGGCCAGGAGATTGAAGCCCGCGTGCTGAAAATCGATCCCGACAAGCGGCGCATTTCGCTGGGCATGAAGCAGCTTCAGCCGCATCCCTGGGACGCGGCCGCCGGGAAATACACGGTTGGCGAACGCGTGCGCGGCGCGGTTACGCGGCTCACTGACTTTGGCGCGTTTGTGGAGCTTGAACCCGGTGTTGAAGGCTTGATCCACGTTTCTGAAATGTCATGGGCGCGGAAAGTGAGAAAGCCCAGTGACGCGGTGAAACCCGGGGAAGTGGTGGAAGCGGTGATCCTGGGCGTGAATGCCGGCGAGCGGCGCATCGCGCTGGGATTGAAGCAGGCGCTGGGCGATCCGTGGGCTGATGTCGCGCAGAAATTTATCGTCGGCAGCGTGGTGGAAGGGCCGGTGACCAGTCTGGCGAAGTTTGGCGCGTTCGTTCAACTGGCTGAAGGGATTGAAGGCATGATCCACATCGGCGATTTGAGCGCGGAGAAGCGGATCAACCATCCATCGGAAGTGCTCAAGGTCGGCCAGCCGGTGAAGGCACAGGTGCTGGAAGTGGATACGGAAAAGCGGCGCGTGCGCCTGGGCATTAAACAGATGGTCCCGTCAAGCCTGGATGAATACATTGCCGAGCATAAGGAAGGTGATGTGGTGTCGGGCCGGCTGATCGACGTGTCCGCGGGCGGGCACGCGCGGGTTGAGTTGGGGGAAGGCGTGCAGGCTACGTGCCGCATGAGTGAAGAAGCGCCGGCGGAAGAGAAGAAAGCGAGCGCGTCCAAGGCGGTGGACCTCTCGTCATTGGGATCGATGCTGCAACAGCGCTGGAAGAGCGGCGCTTCACCGGTAAGCACGAAAGCCGGAGGCGCGCAGGCCGGACAGATCCGCAGCTTCCGTATCGCCAGGCTGGATGCGGCAAGCAAAAAGATTGAGCTGGAGCTGGCGAAGAAAGCCTGATCGAGCGCGGAGACGGCCCATGCCGGAACTTCCTGACATTGTGGTCTATATTGAAGCGCTGGAGCAGCGCGTGGTGGGCCACAAACTGGAGAATGTGGATGTTCGCGGGCCATCGTTGCTGCGAACGGCGAATCCGCCGGTGGAGTCGATTCAGGGCCATACCGTGACCGAGCTGCGGCGGGTGGGCAAACGCATTGCGTTTCGCTTTGACAACGATCTGTGGCTGGTGCTCCACCTGATGATTGCCGGCCGACTTCACTGGAGCGAGAAACGCAAAAAGGCCGATGGCCGCCGTACGCTGGCGGCTCTTGATTTTGATAACGGAACGCTCACGCTCACGGAAGCCGGTACGCGCAAGCGGGCTTCACTGCATCTGGTGGCGGGCGAGGCCGGGCTGGCTGCGCTTGATCCGGGCGGCGCCGATGTTTTTTCTACATCACTCGAACAGTTCACGGCAGTGCTCACGTCGGCCAACCACACGCTGAAGCGCGCGCTTACTGATCCGCATTTGTTCAGCGGAATCGGCAACGCGTATTCCGACGAGATCCTTTTCCACGCGCAGCTCTCGCCGGTGTTGCTGACGCAGCGGCTGACGGGGGAGCAGATTCGCCGGCTCTATGACGCCACGCGCAGCACGCTTACCAGCTGGACTGAAAACCTTCGCACCGGGGCAGGCAGTAAATTTCCTGAAAAGGTGACGGCGTTTCGCGATGACATGGCCGTGCACGGGCGTTACGGCAAACCGTGTCCGCGATGCGGAACCAAGGTGCAGCGCATCCGCTATGCGTCCAATGAAACCAACTACTGCCCAGATTGCCAGACCGCGGGGAAGCTGCTGGCTGACAGGTCACTGAGCCGCCTGCTGCGTCAGGATTGGCCGAAGTCGCTCGATGAATTGGAAGAACGGCGGCGCGCTTAGGGCGTTGCGGGCGGCGGTGGATTTTCCGCGACAAACAGCGTTTCGGTTAGCTTGGCCACCAGGGTCTCGGTTCCGTCGTCGCTGGCGTACACCATGGCTTCGGCGACGATGGCGGTTTTCCCCGCGCGCAGAACGCTGGCAGTACAACGCAGGCGGTCTCCGGTGGCGGGACGCAGGTAATTGATCTTGAATTCGACGGTGAGGACATCTCCGGCGCCGGAAACCGAACGGGCAGCGCCGCCGGCCGTGTGGTCAGCCAGCGTGGCGATCACGCCGCCGTGGATAAATCCATGTTGCTGGCGAAAGCGCTCCTGCACCACCATGCTGGTCTCGCAAATGCCGGCTGCATCTTTATCCAGGCGAATATCGAGATCGCGAATGAAGTTGGCGCGATAAAAAATCTTTTCTACGCTCTCTATTGCGCCGCTATCGGGCTTCATCTGCCGCCCGCTTTCGGTTTGGCGGTAAAGCTTCCGTGGCGGCCCGCGCCCGATGCGAATCTCTGTGCTCCTTCGCGCGATTCTCCAGAAGCCAGTACGCGCAAACCGTGCTTGAGTTCGTTGCGGCGGGCGTTGTCCCATGCGAGCGACCACTGCTCATAGACAGACATGCGGTCGGCGCGGAGGCCATACTGCGGAAATGCGGCGAGCGTCTGCGCGAGTTCTAGCGCCGCGGACAACGCACCACCGGTTTCCACCACGCGGTTCACCAGGCCCATGGTGAGCGCTTCGTCGGCGGCAACGGCGCGGCCGGTCATGATCAGGTCCAGCGCGCGTCCGTGGCCGATCAGACGCGGCAAGCG
>DASTPO010000388.1:0-4711 GCA_035762225.1 Candidatus Angelobacter sp. | reverse complement strand
CCGCTGCGCGAACGCCATGACCTGGATGAGCAGCAGATTTTTCAGATCGTCGACGGCCTGCTCGACATGGTGGGAGTAAAACCCATGCGCGACCTGCTGCCTTCAGACCTCTCCACCGGCATGAAACGCAGCGTGGCGATTGCGCGCGCTCTCTCCGCCCAGCCCGAGTGCATCCTCTATGACGAGCCGACAACCATGGTTGACCCGCTGATGGCGCAGCTCCTGGGCGACCTGATCCAGAAACTCAAGCAGCAGCTCAAGCTCACCAGCATCGTCGTAACCCATGACATGCGCCTGGCCAAGAAACTGGCTGACCGCATCGTCTTCCTGCATGAGGCGCGCGCCATCTTTGTAGGCTCAGTGCAGGAAATGGAGCGGTCCCACGAAGATGTGGTACAGGAGTTCCTGAAGCTCGACGAACTCATCGTGCCCGGGCGGGACGATGGATATTCCATGTACACGTAAGGCGGGGCAAAGGCAGGCCACGCAAGACCTGGAGTTTCCGGGCTTATTTCAGCTCCGTGTATTCCGTTTTTCCAGTACTGCCAGCAGGCTGTTCTTTGCCTGGGCACTGAGCCTTCCATTGCGCAACACTTCTTTGATCAGGCTCACCGGCAGCTCTCCCGCCAGATGAATCAGCCGCGCCGGTGGCGTGTGCCGGTTGCCCAGCAATGCCGCCTTCACGTCATTGCGATAGGACCACTTCTGATGCCGGGAAACCGCCGGCGCCAGTTTCTCTGTGCCCGTTTCCGCCTTCAACGCCTTCACGATGAACAGCTCGGTCATCTGCGGATTGCCAAGCGCTTCGTGCATGATGCGTTCTTCCTTGTCGAGCAGCAGCGCCGCCGCTACCCGCCCGGAACTGCGCTTGGCCAGAGTTGAGCGCTCGCCCGCCGAGATGGTGCCTATCCGGCTGATAAGAGCCTCTTCCGCTGCGCGCTTCACATCCGGCGGCACTGAAGGCAGCATCGCCACCTGCATCAGCTCAAAGACATAGATATGCCGGATGGTCGGCACCGAGACGTGGCGTGGTGTGCGCGGGTGCGTCACCAGGGCCAGCCGCACTTTTCTTTGGCGGCCTACGTGGCCATTCTTGCTGAGTGCTTCCAGCGCTTCACGCGGCAGATCACGACGTTTGAGCAGAGCCAGTGCGAGGTCTTCCGTGAGTCGGGGATCGGCGGCAACAGCGATCAGCACATCCAGCGACTGATCGTGAACCAGAGCTTCCAGGTCAGCGTCAGCAATCTTTTTGGCCGTGGCTGCGCTGCGAACCCGCGGCGGCTCCGGTTGCTCCGGCGCTTCCTGCCAACCCTCTTTTTCGTCAGTGGATGATTCGTTCATCGCCGTACTCCACGTTGGGCCGCGATCTCCAGCGCGCCCAGCACCGGGCGCACGAAGGCAAAGCTGACCGCTGCCTGCGGCTGTTGCACCCGCATTGCTTCTTTGAATGCCTGGCGCACCAGGGCTGATCCCTGCAATACTCCGCCTGAAAGCGCCACCGGAACAATTCCGCCTTGCGGCCACAGGCGCTGGATCACCGCGCTGGCCAGGCTGGCAAGAGCTTTACCGGCGCGCTCTGCAATGTCACGGGCATGTTCGTCGCCATGATCGGCGGCGGCCGCCACCGGTCCTGCCAGCTCTGAAAATCGCGGCTCTGAGGCGTTGGCCAGCCGGATCACCTCTTCCGGCGCCACCTTCCAGCATTCTGCAATGGTGGAGAGCAGGCCGTTGCTCTTGCCGAAATCAAACATGCGCAGCGCTTCCGCCACCGCTTCCCTTCCCACCCAGAACGCGGAGCCTTCATCGGAGACGTTTGGTCCCCACCCGCCGGCCCGGGCCGTCTCACCCGCCTGGTTGCGTCCAAACGCAATGGAACCGGTCCCGGCGACTACCAGCACGCCCGGCGAAGTTCCGAACGCCGCGCGATGTGCGATCACATGGTCTCCGGCCACATAGATGGTGGCATCAGGAGTCAGTTCGCGAATGGTCTGCTGCGCCCAGTGCACGGCTTCCGCCAGTGAAGCTCCGGCCATTCCGATACATACGTGCTGGACCGTGTTGGGCGCCACGTTGGCGGCCTCACACGCCTGCCGCATGACCGCCTGAAGATTTTCACGGCCGCGTTCTTTTCCCACGCGCGCCAGCTTGCAGCTTGCACCTGTGGCCTGGCCCAGCAGTTCCGCGCCATTGCTCACAGCACAGTCTGTCTTGGTGCCTCCCGCGTCGATTCCCAGGTACAGTGGCATGATTGGACTTTAATTCATCTTCCCACAACTTTTACTTTTGCTTTGTACCATTTTTCCCCAATAATGGCCTAGCGGAATAACTCTCAACATTTCATGCCCCTGCACATTGTCGACGGAATCATAATCGTTGCTTATCTGGTCGGCATCACTCTCTTTGGGCTAAGGTTCCGCAAGGCCCAAAGGTCACTGCGCGATTATTTTCTGGCCGACCGCAACATCCCCTGGTGGGCCATTGCGCTTTCGATTGTTGGCGCGGAAACCAGCACCCTCACCGTCATCAGCACGCCCGGCATCGCCTATGCCGGCAATTTCGGATTCTTGCAGCTTGTCTTTGGCTATCTCGTGGGACGGGTGGTCATCAGCCTGCTCTTTCTTCCCCAATATTTTCGCGGCGAGATGTTTACCGCTTATCAGTTGATTGACCGTCGCTTCGGGCCGAGGCTGCACAAGATCACCGCAGGTGTCTTTCTGTTGACGCGCGCAGCCGCGGAAGGCGTGCGCGTCTGGGCGGTGGCGATCGTGGTGGGCGTAGCCCTGGGCACAGGCGAAGTCGCATCAGTCGCCATTGTGATGGCCCTGACGCTGATCTATACCTTCGAAGGCGGGCTGGCCGCGGTCATCTGGACTGACGTGGTGCAGTTGCTGATTTACCTGGGCGGGACCATCGTCGGTTTCTTCGTGCTCTTGCACCTTGTTCCCGGTGGCTGGCCCGCCATCCACGCTGCCGCCTCGGCGGCGCACAAATTCCAGGTGTTTGATTTTTCCTTCAAGCTTTCAACCACTTATACGTTCTGGGCGGGATTGGTTGGCGGGATGTTCCTGAATACGGCCACCCACGGCACCGATCAACTCATGGTCCAGCGCCTGCTCGCGGCGCGCAACCAGCGCGATTCGCAAAACGCTCTGCTTTCCAGCGGCGTTGTCGTGCTCATGCAGTTCACGCTTTTTTTGCTGATGGGCGCTGCGCTCTGGGGGTTTTATCGTGCGTACCCTCCAGCGGCGGCATTCGCCAAAACCGATTACATCTTTCCCACATTCATTGTGGATCACATGCCGCGCGGCATCTGCGGGCTCCTGCTTGCGGCGATCCTGGCGGCGGCCATGTCCAACCTCAGCGCGGCCCTGAATTCGCTCTCTTCCACCAGCATGATTGATTTCTACCTGCGCATGAAGCCGGCAACATCAGATCGCGCGCGCCTCGGTCTTTCGCGCGTTGCCACCTTGATCTGGGGAATCGTTCTTTTCGGGCTCGCGCTGGCCTCGCGCTATGGCGGCAGCGTCCTGGAAAAGGGTCTCAGCATAGCCTCGGTTGCTTATGGCGGTTTGCTCGGCGTTTTTCTGCTTGGCCTGGTTACCCGGCGCGCTACCGAAGCCGGCGCTATCGCCGGCATGGTGTGTGGACTGGCTTTGAACATCTACATCTGGGGCTGGGCTCCTCAGGTCGCGTGGACCTGGTATGTCACCTTCGGCTCGATCACCACCTTTGTCGTCGGATACCTCGCCAGCCTGGCCACAAAAGCGCAGCCACGTGAGGCCCGGACCTCCGATAGCGTATAGGGTAGAGACATTATTGGTGCAGGATCGGGCGGTGTGCGAAACTGGCGGGCAGCAACACGGTTTCCTTTTGGCTATGAAATCATTTTCGTACTTGCTTACAGTTCTCGTTCTTCTGGTCTCGAGCATGCAATCCTTCCCGCGTAAGCGCAGCCCTATGGACTCCTGCAGAGAGCTTGTTGTGGTAATAACCTCGGACTGGAATTCATCCCAGGGAACGCTGCGCCGGTACAGCCGAGCGAATATTCGCATGCCATGGAAGCAGGTCGGTGAACCCATAGCGGTGATGCTCGGCAAAACCGGCCTCGCGTGGGGAGCCGGGGTCATCCGCGTTGATGCGCAAGTCGCGCTTCCCGACGAACCGGTCAAGAAAGAAGGCGACGGCAAGGCGCCCGCGGGGGTCTTTCGGCTCAGCAAGGCCTTCGGCTACTCGACGGAGGCAATGCCGGGATGGAAGATGCCCTATCTGCCTTTGAACTCCTCCATTGAGTGCGTGGACGATACAGCGTCAAAGTTTTACAACCAGATTGTGGATAGAAGCAGGGTTGCGCCGGACTGGAACAGCTCGGAGCAGATGCTGCGCTCCGACGACCTGTACCGCTGGGGAATTCTGGTGGAGCACAACTCCAATCCCGCAACACCTGGCGCAGGCTCATGCATCTTCATGCACATCTGGCGCGGGCCCGGTCAGCCTACGGTAGGATGTACAGCAATGCCGCAGGCTGATTTGGAATCGTTGCTGGGATGGCTTGATCCCGTCCGCGACCCCTTGCTGGTACAGATGCCCATCGCAAAATATCGGCAGCTGCGCGGAGGCTGGCGCTGGCCGGAGATCAAGGAAGAATCAGGGAATTCTACAATCGAGAACGGATCAAAACCCATTGCCAAACGATAACGGCACAATCGTGGCC
>DASTPO010000387.1:0-9161 GCA_035762225.1 Candidatus Angelobacter sp. | reverse complement strand
CTTCATTCGACAAAGACAACACGCGCATGGTGTTCCAGCACATTCCGTTCGCCGACCACAATGCGATGCTCGATCCGCCGACCGTGGACATTACCGGCCGCGTGCTGGAGATGCTGGCTACCTACGGCTTGAACCAGGACGATAAGCGCGTGAAGAAGGCGATCCAGTTCATTTTGCGCGAACAAGAGCCGGATGGATCGTGGTTCGGCCGCTGGGGCGTGAACTATATCTACGGAACCATGCTGGTGCTGCGCGGCCTGCAGGCCGTGGGAGTAGACAATCACGAGCCCTATATTCAACAGGGCGCGGAATGGCTGCGCATGGTGCAGAACTCTGATGGCGGCTGGGGTGAGACTTGCGGATCCTACGATGATCCGACAACGCGCGGCATTGGACCGAGCACGCCTTCGCAGACAGCGTGGGCGGTGATGGGACTGCTGGCGGCGGGAGACACGCGCAGCGAATCCGTGCAGCGCGGCATTCTGCACCTGCTGGAGACGCAGCGGGCGGATGGCACATGGAACGAAGACGCGTACACGGGCACAGGGTTTCCACGGGTGTTTTACCTGGCGTATCACCTGTACCGGGATTATTTCCCGTTGATCGCGCTGTCAACCTATGCGCGGGATTTTTCCGCGCTGTATGAAGAGGGCAGCGTGGGCTACGCGCGCGGTTGAGAAGTCAGTAAAGAGATTTAGTTCAGGAGACAAGATTTGCCGGTACCAATTTCCCAGATGTGGACGGTCGCGAGCTATGTAATGAAGCAGAAGCTCGCGAGACGCAAGCGCTATCCGCTGGTGCTGATGCTGGAGCCGTTGTTTCGCTGCAACCTGGCATGCGCGGGCTGCGGGAAGATCCAGTATCCGGCGCACATCCTGAAGAAGGAGCTGACACCGGAACAATGCTTCCGCGCGGTGGACGAATGCGGTGCGCCCATGGTGTCAATCCCCGGCGGCGAGCCGCTGATGCACTCGCAGATCGGAAAGATCGTGGAAGGCCTGGTGGCGCGGCGGAAATATATCTATCTCTGCACCAACGCCCTGCTGCTCAAGGAAAAGCTTGACCTGTTCAAGCCGAGCAAGTATCTGACGTTTTCCGTGCACGTGGACGGCGAGCGGGAGCACCATGATTTTTCAGTGTGCCGCGAAGGCGGATACGACGTGGCGATTGAGGGCATGAAGGAAGCGCTGAAACGGGGCTTTCGCGTGACCACCAACACGACGCTGTTTGACGGCGCCGATCCCAGCAGCGTGCGCGACCACTTTGACCAGATGATGGAGCTGGGTGTCGAAGGCATGATGCTCTCGCCCGGTTACTCATACGATAAGGCTCCCGACCAGAAGCACTTTCTGGGCAAGGCGAGGACGAAGCGGCTGTTCAGGGCGATTCTATCGAACCGGAAGAAAAGCTGGCAGTTCAACCAGTCACCGCTGTTTTTGGAGTACCTGATGGGTGAGCGGCACTATGCCTGCACGCCGTGGGGCATGCCGACGTATAACATTTTTGGCTGGCAGAAGCCCTGCTACCTGCTGCAGGACGGCTATGCCGATACCTTCAAGGAGCTGATGGAGGCGACGGCGTGGCAGGAGTACGGGACGGAGTCGGGCAATCCTAAGTGCGCCAACTGCATGGTGCACAGCGGCTATGAAGCCACAGCGGTGAACGATACGTTCAGCTCGCTGCGCGGGCTGCTGGCGACGGCCAAAGCGACGATCTTTACCCGGCACAAAGACGAGCACGCGATGAAGCTGCTGCATGAGACGGTTCGGCCGGTGCACAGCTATAACCCGCTGGTGCAGATCAAGGAGTCGGCGAGTGAGCTCGAGGAGACCAACGCATGACCGGGCCGGCAGACGCAAAGACGGTGCAGCAGACCGACGCGCTGGAGGTATCGCCGGGGTTCGCGCATGAAAAGCTGGAAGGCTGGGTGCCGGAGCTGGCGAGCGAGGAAGAAATCCGCCAGGCGCTGGAGAAGGCGTTTGATTATCGCGGCGACGTGACCATCACGCGCAAAGACGGGAGCAAGGTTGAGGGATACATCTTTGACCGGCGCACCGGGAAATCACTGGCTGATTCCGCGGTGCGGCTTTTCCCCAAAGACGCAGACCAGAAAATTTCCATTCCATATTCTGATATTGCGGCGCTGGCCTTCAGCGGACGCGATACCGCCGCGGGAAAGAGCTTTGAGGCCTGGGTGCGCAAGTACTGGGAGAAGAAAGCGGCGGGGGAGAAGAACATCGGGATCCAGGCCGAAGCACTGGAGTAGGGCAATGCGGAGCTGGCAATGACCGGAATTGTGGTGACTGAAGAAATGCTGAAGCACTTAAAGCGTGGAAACGGCCGCGACATTTCTGCAGTTGAGGTGCCAGACGGATATCTGGTTACGGCAAATGATCCAGCCGTGGAACACCAGGTGGAAATAGCGTTGAAGATTATGGACAAGTACGCAGCTACGCTGCGTATCCTGGCAAAGTGACCGAGCCGGTTTGGCTGGAAAAGACGGCTTTGCTTCTGGCCTATGCAGAGGCGCTGATTCGAACCGGGGGACTTGCTGGCTTGAGAGATGAGGGCCTCCTGGAATCGGCTCTGGCGAGACCCCGTAACCTGTTCGCATATGAAGGCGTCACGGATGTCAGGAGGCTCGCGGTTAGCTATGGCGTCGGAATATTGCGTAACCATCCATTTGCAGACGGCAATAAGCGCGCAGCCTTCCTGGCTTTAGCCATGTTTCTAAACCTTAATGGCTTTGAGTTGATTGCGGATCCGTTGGATGCCGGAAATACATTCTTCAGCGCTGCGGCAGGGAAGCTCAATGAACAGGCGCTGGAAAAATGGATAGCAGCAAATTCGACACACGCTGAAAAGCAGTAACGCAGGCATGAAAGCATTCATTACAGGAGCGACCGGGTTTGTCGGCAGCCATGTAGCACGGGCGCTGGCGGCCGAGGGCGCGGAGCTGCGGCTGCTGGCGCGGCCGACGAGCCGGACCGACAACATTGCCGAGCTGCGCGCGGACGTGGTGAAGGGCGATCTGCGCGAGCCGGAGTCACTCAAGAAGGCGATGGCGGGGTGCGAGTTTGTATTCCATGTGGCCGCGGATTACCGGCTGTGGGTACGCGACCCGGAGCAGATGTATCGCGCTAACGTTGAAGGGACACGGGCCATTATCCGGGCAGCGCAGGAGTGCGGCGTGCGGCGCGTGATTTACACCAGCTCGGTGGCCACCATGGGATTTACCCGCGACGGGCATATTGCGGCGGAGGATTCGCCGGTTTCGATCAAGGACATGGTTGGGCACTACAAGCGGTCAAAGTTCATGGCCGAGCAGATCGCGTTGGAGGCGGGCAGGAACGGCGCGAACGTGGTGGTGGTGAACCCGACGACGCCGATCGGCGAACAGGACATCAAGCCGACGCCTACAGGGCGCATTGTGGTGGATTTTCTTCAGCGCAAGTTTCCCGCCTATGTCGACACGGGGCTGAACCTGGCAGATGTAAAAGAGGTGGCGCGCGGGCACGTGCTGGCGATGGAAAAAGCGCGGCCGGGCGAGCGGTACATCCTGGGCGGCGAGAACCTGACGCTGAAACAGATACTGGACAAGCTCGCCTTGATGACAGGATTACCGTCACCCAAGGTGAGGGTGCCGCACGCCGTAGCCATGGCTTTTGCCGTGTTCGACCAGCTGTTTACAGGAATGGTGCTGAACAAGGAGCCGCGGGCGACGATCGATGCGGTAAAGATGGGGCGCAAGAAGATGTTTGCTTCGTCCGCCAGGGCCGAGCGGGAGCTGGGCTACAGGCAGGTGCCGGTGGAAGACGCATTGCGGCGGGCGGTGGAATGGTTTCAGGCGCATGGCTACGTAGAGCCGGTGGCGCAACCGGCGACGGTGAACGCATGAGCAGGGTGGTGATGATCGCCGCCATGGAGCGCGAAGTTGCCCCGCTGACCAGAGGCTGGCAGAGAAGCGCGGTGACGTCAGATGCGCGCAGTTTTGCAGCCTTTGAAACGGCGGACCGGGCCGTGGTGATCAGCGGGATCGGCAGGAAGAACGCGGAGCTTGCGGCTCGCGCGGCGGTGGCGCGGTACGACCCGACGGCGTTGCTTTCCGTGGGCCTGGCTGGAGCGCTGATTCGCAGCCTGAAGGTGGGCAGCGTGTTTACCCCCAACGTGGTAGTGGATGCAGCGGGCGGAGCGGAATATCGCTGCTCGGGTGAAACCGGCGGAGTGATCGGCGGCGTGCTGGTTACCGCGGATGAAATTGCGGGCGCGGATGCAAAACGGAAGCTGGTTGAAGGGTTTCACGCTCTGGTGGTGGACATGGAGGCCGCCGGCGTGGCGAAGACGGCACTGGAGAGGCAAATTGGGTTTCGCTGCGTTAAGGCAATCTCCGATGAAGCTGATTTCGTGATGCCGCCGTTGAACCGGTTTGTGGATGGCGACGGAAAATTTCAGTCAGGCAGGTTTGCCGCATGGGCGGCGGTACGGCCATGGCAATGGGCGAAGGTGATTGCGCTGGGCAGGAACAGCAGTCGCGCCACGCGAGCGCTGTGCCTGTGGCTGGAGAAAAACGTGCCGGGCAAAGCCTCTGCTGAAAAGGCATCTGCTGAAGTTGTTAAACTGGAGAGAGCAGAGTTCTCGGATGTGACTTCGGGGAGACGATGATGGCTGGTTCCGTGCTCGCTGCGGGATTGCGCATCCTCGGGGGCAGAATCCAATAAATGGCAACGACTTTCAAACTCGAAGCAGATCGGCTGCAGCAGGCGGTTCCCACCACCATGCAGGCCGCGGTCTATCGTGGAAAAGACGATGTGCATCTGGAAAAAGTTCCGGTTCCGGAGATTGGCGCGGGAGAGTTGCTGGTAAGAATCCACACCTGCGGCATCTGCGGGACGGACTTGAAGAAGATTTCGACGGGCTCGCATTCAGCGCCGCGGATTTTTGGCCATGAGATGGCAGGGCAGGTGGTAAAGACCGGCGCGGGCGTAAAGACTTTCTCCATCGGCGACCGGGTGATGGTGTTTCATCATATTCCGTGCGGCGAGTGCTATTACTGCCGCAAAAAAGTTTTCGCACAGTGTCCGGTCTATGAGAAAGTGGGCGCGACGGCGGGTTTCGAACCCAGCGGCGGCGGCTTTGCCGAGTACATCCGGGTGATGGACTGGATCGTACGCAAAGGGGTGGTGAAGATCCCTGACGGCGTTTCCTACGAGCAGGCATCTTTTATTGAGCCGGTGAATACCTGCCTGAAGGCCATTGAGGCATTGCAACTTCAGGCGGATGAAACGGCGCTGGTGATTGGGCAGGGGCCGATTGGGATCATCCTGGCGGCATTGGCCAAACGGACAGGTGCGACCGTGGTAACTTCCGATTTGTATCCCCAACGCCTTAAAATAAGCGAGAGCTTCGGGTTGGGCCACAATGTGAATGCCGGGACGGACAATCCGGCGGCGCGGGTACGCGAGCTGACCGACGGACGCGGCGCGGATGCGGTGATCCTGGCGACGGCGGGAAACAGCCTGATACGCCCGGCGATCGACGCGGCACGGCCCGGTGGAAGAATCATGCTGTTCGCGCAGACACAGCGCAGCGAGGTGGCAATTGATCCTTCTGCGGTCTGCATGGACGAGAAGACGCTGATGGGTTCCTATAGCGCGTCAGTGGATTTGCAGGACGAGAACGTAAAGCTGGTGTTCAGCGGAGAAGTAAATTTTGCAGGGCTGATCTCACACCGGTTTGCGCTGGTAGAAGCCGTGGAAGCGCTGCGGCTGGCATCGCATCCGGCACCGGATTCGATGAAAATAGTGATCCAGCCGGGAATGGATTGGGAGAAAAGTATTTGAAGGGTCAAATGACAGCGGCGGTCCTCTACGGCAAAGAGGACATCAAGATCGAGAAGGTGCCAATTCCAACGCTGGAGACCGGCGAGGTGCTGGTCAAGGTGAATGTGGCGCTGACCTGCGGTACCGACCTCAAGGTCTATCAGCGGGGTTATCACGCGCGCATGATCGTGCCGCCGGCGTTGTTTGGGCATGAGCTTTCCGGCGTGATTGAAGAAGTTGGGCCCGGAGTACGCGACTTCCGCCGGGGCATGAAGGTGGTGGCGCTGAATTCGGCCCCCTGCGGCGCATGTTTTTATTGCCTGAAGCACCAGGAAAACATCTGTGAAGACCTGCTGTTCAACAACGGCGCGTATGCGGAATACATCAAGATCCCGCGGAGGATTGTTGAAACCAACATGCTGGCCCTGCCGGATGACGTGAGCTTTGAGTCGGCGGCGATGACGGAGCCGCTGGCGTGCGCGCTGCGCGGATTGCAGGAAACCGGGGCCGACATCGGCGACACGGTGACGGTGATTGGCGCGGGTCCGTTGGGCCTGATGCTGGTGCAGGTGGCCAAGCTGACCGGATGCAAGGTGATCGCGGTGGTGAAGCGCGCGGAGCAGGCAGAATCCGCCCTGAGGTTTGGCGCCGACGAAGTGGTGCAGGTGGAAAAGACACGCGATCCGATCAGCGCGGTGGTGGGCGTGACCGAAGGCCGCGGCTCCGACATTGTGATTGAGGCGGTGGGCCGTCCGCAGACCTGGCAGTGGGCGGTGGATATGGTCCGGCGTGGTGGAGTGGTGAATTTCTTTGGCGGCTGCGCCAGCGGGACCAAAGTTGAGCTGGACACCAACCGGCTGCATTATTCCGAGATCACGCTGAAAGCCACGTTCCATCACACGCCGCAGACGGTGCGCAAGGCGTTTTCGCTGATCGCGGAAAAGAACGTGAAGAGCACGGATTATGTGACAGGCGAGGCGCCGCTCTCCAAACTGAAGCAGGTCCTGCAACAGATGCTGGACCGCGGGAGCCAGATCAAGACCGCGATTATTCCCGGCCACTAAACCATGTCAGTATTGCCCACAAGCACGCCATCCATGCCGCTGGGATGGAACGCGCTGCCGGAGTCATACCGTATTCCGGCGGCGGCGCCGTCGCTCGAAGAGGCGCGGGCCTATTGCGAGCGGCTGGCGAAATCGCACTACGAGAATTTTTCCGTAGCCACGTGGTTTCTGCCCAAAAAGCTGCGCCAGCACTTCTACAACGTTTACGCCTATTGCCGAATCTCCGACGATCTGGGCGACGAGGTAGGCAATCCGCAGCAGTCACTGGAACTGCTGGACCAGTGGGAAGCGGAGTTGAATGCCTGCTATGGCGGAGCGCCACGGCATCCGGTTTTTGTTGCGCTGGCTGAGACGGTACGCGAATTTGCAATTCCCAAACATGAATTTTCCGACCTTTTGATTGCATTCCGCCAGGACCAGACTGTTACGCGCTTTGAAACATTCGATGACGTGTTGGGATATTGCCGGTACTCGGCGAACCCGGTGGGGCACCTGGTGCTGTACCTGTGCGGCTACAGCGATACGGAGAGGCAGCAACTCTCCGACTCCACGTGCACGGCTCTTCAGCTGGCAAACTTCTGGCAGGACGTTTTCGTGGACTACGGCAAAGGCCGCATTTACCTGCCGCTGGAAGATTTGCGGCGCTTTGGCGCGACTGGCGACGACATAGCGCAGCGAAAAGCGACGCCGCAATTCATAGAGCTGATGAAGTTCGAGGTGGAGCGGGCGCGGGAATGGTTTGCTCGCGGGTTGCCGCTGATCAAAAAGGTGAATCGCGAACTGGCAATCGACCTGGAGCTGTTCAGTCGCGGAGGGCAGGAAATACTCAATGCCATCGAGCGCCAGGGCTATGATGTTCTGCAATCACGCCCGGCCATCTCCAAGTCCCGCAAACTGCTGCTGGTGTTGCGCGCCGCAGCGGGCAAGCTCCTGTGAGCGATCAACTCAGCCATGCTTACGCGGTCTGCCGGGGCATTACACGCCGCGCAGCCAAGAATTTTTATTACGGCTTCCTGGTGCTGCCGGCGGAAAAGCGCAACGCGCTGAGCGCGGTGTATGCCTTCATGCGCCATGCTGACGATCTATCCGACGAGCCGGGCGGCGATCCGCAAAACAAACGGCAGAAGATGAGCGAGTGGCTGGAGGCGGCCAAAGCAGTGTTCGGCGGCAAGGCCACGGACGATCCGGTGCTGATGGCGCTGGGCGACGCGCAGGCAAAATTCAAAATCCCGCCGGAGCTGTTCGAAAAATTGGTGTACGGAACCAGCATGGACCTGGATATCCCCGCTGCAACCGACGGCCCGGTGATATTGTGCGCGACGTTTGAAGACCTGAAACAGTATTGCTATTACGTGGCGTCCGTGGTGGGGCTGGTGTGCATCCGTATTTTCGGCTATGAAGACGCCAAGGCGGAGTTTCTGGCTGAAGATTGCGGGTTGGCATTCCAGCTGACCAACATCATTCGCGACATAAAAGAAGACGCGTCGATGGGACGGATTTATATTCCCGAAGAAGATCTGGCGCGGAACAATCTTTCGGCAGCAAACTTCGCTCCCGGAGCGCTGCAGGACCCCGCACAGGCGCAGGCGCTGAGGCCGGCGCTGGAATATGAAGCGGACCGCGCGCGAAAGTATTATGAGTCGGCGCAATGGCTGATGGAGCTGATCCATGAGGACAGCCGGGCCGCTCTGTGGGTGCTGGTGGAAATTTACAGCCGGTTGCTGAAGAAGATCGCCGATCGCAACTATGACGTGACGACCGAACGGGTGCAGCTGACGGTCTGGGAAAAAGTGAAAGTACTCTCACGCGGATTTCTCGTCCGCATCGCATGACAACAAATCCAGCAAAACGCAGTGTCGCCGTGGTGGGCGGCGGACTCGCCGGCCTGGCGGCGGGTTGCGCCCTGGCTGACGCGGGAATGCAGGTAACACTGTTTGAGCGCCGGCCCTACGTCGGCGGCCGCGCGTCATCTTACGAACATCCTGGAACGGGCGAGGTAGTGGACAACTGCCAGCACGTGCTGCTGGGATGTTGCACCAACCTAGTCCATTTTTACGAGCGGCTGGGAGTAAGCGGCAAGATCCGGTGGTTTGACGAGCTGACGTTTATGGAGCCCGGCGGGCGCGCCAGCCGTATGGCGCCATCATTCCTGCCGGCCCCCATGCACAACGTTCCGGCATTTCTGCGGGCGAAGATGCTCAGCTTCAGAGACAAGCTCGCCATATCGCGGGCGATGGCGGTAATGAGCCGCGGGCTTCCTGAAGATTCCAGCGAAGAC